>JAFGML010000008.1 GCA_016927555.1 Thermoplasmatota archaeon | reverse complement strand
CCATATAGTTGATGAAGAAATTGACCAAATTCAAAACAAGCCTCAAAAAGAACTTGTTCTCCATCTATTAATTTTGATAGTTCAGATTCTAATAAATAAAGGATATGTGATTCGCTGAGGAAAAATCGGCTTCCTTTATACGTAAGAATACCGTGACCATACCTGAAAAAACCGGCGTTTAAAAGTTGTTTGAAGGATTTTGCTGGATATTTTGTTGGCCTAATTTCATTCATTTTTTTATAATTTGTATCAAATTTAAATGATGGAAGATTTTCTTCCTTAAAATATGTGGGGTAATTCTCATTTAATAATTGTTTTGGAGCACAGAGTACTTTACACTGTTGATCTCCTCTACCTTGACAAAGAGTTTGTATTCCATCAATTGATTTATCCTGCATCAAATATGCCCAAATTCCTGCGATTCCTCCATCAGCCATAATATACCCAAAGCCATTGTGCCTACAAACAACATAGTCATTAAAAGATATACTAAACATTTTCTTTTCTATGTCAATTTCATGTTCTGCGGATTGGGCATACATACATTCATTGTACCGAACTAATTGGTAAGCAAAATCTACTATTTTTTTTCCGTTATTATTATCAATATTTGGAAAATTGGACATTGATGCATATAAATATCCAAATTTTTTTCCTGCTGAATATAGAGTTTGTTTTCCTTGTTCGTTATATCTCTGGATGATTCTATTTTCAATACATTGAAAAAGTTTTTCAGGAATAAGAATTTCACGCAGATATGTCTCTGAAGACTGATCAGTAAAAGTAGTAACAATAAAACCTGGTTGATCAATTATTTCACGGCGTGGAACAACGATATTTTTTATGAACCACGTTACAATTCTATCTTTAACCGGCATGAACGCATCTTCAACTATTTTTTTCGTTTAATACTTGTAATCTTAGATATTAACCTTTAACGGCTAGTCCGTTTATAGTGAATTCGGCATCATTTGGAAGTTCAATAATTTTTGTCCATCGTAATTTATCAATTGTTATAGTACGGCTAGGTGTTTGACCCAATATATTTTTCTCAAATAATAACACACCGTCCCCGAGATATTCAATAAATTCATTTGCTCGGTTTTTATCGTCTTTTTGGGCAACACAGACTGTGGTTACACCGTGTTCGGCTGTTTTTTCAAAGAGTTCAAGAATTTTGTTATACGCTACAGAAAATTGAGCATTCATCAAAGCACTAATACTATCCATTACCATTCTATCCCAGTGATCTTGTTCAACGGTTCGTATGATATATTCAAATATTTTCGTACTCATGGGTTTCTTGAAGTTTAAATATGCAAATTGAAGAATACCTTGTTTTTCCCAATCGGGATATGGCCATTGATATTGAAGCGCTTGTTTTATGATTGAAGGAGGTGATTGTTCAATAGTAATGTATAAGCATTTCTCACCTTTTTTACAACCTTCAGCAATAAATTGCATAGCAAAGGTACTTTTTCCGGTTCCCTGAAGTCCCGATACAATTATGTTAGACCCTTTTGGGAATCCATTTTCCATCAAAGAGTCAAGACCAGAGATCCCTGATGATACCCTTTGTATAGGTGTATTCTCCCAATTTTTTCCCCATTTATCCAAGCGTACAACTTCTCTTTCATCAATCTTATCCTCTATCTCTTCAACTTTTTTATCTTTCATCCATGATAGCTCAGGCATATCCCTTCTCTCCTTCATTCTGTATTGTTATCCTAGATAGAACATCTTAAAAGAGAATTTAAAAGTATCTCAATCAGCCTGGTTTAAAATTGAGGATACCTTCTCAAAGCGACAAAGAAGACATATTATTCATATTTACAGACAACTCGAAGATGATTAATAAAGAAGTAGAACAAAACCTTAAATCGATTTTAGAAAACACAGTGGAAAAACAGAAATAGATTTAAATAGCATGAACTCAAATTTGAAGTCCCGGTTTAGCCACGTTTTCCCACTAACCTTAATTATTTTCACAGTACGCTGTCTATTTTATGTGCAAATCGTATTTCTGCACATAAATTCCCCCATTTGTGTGCAAAGCCTACTTATGTATGTTTTTTTGTATATTTGAAAAAATGCATACATCCGTAAAAAAAACACATTAGAAAAAAACGTTATCAATCGGTGACATCGATTTTGTAGAGTTCGTACTGCTTGAGGCAGCTCATCTTTTCATAGACTTTTTTCACGGTGTACGTCTTTCCGTTCTGTAGCACCATGTTTGCACAAATGTCAAACGACTCGCATCCGATGTTTTTGCAGTCCTTCTTCTCAATCGTCGTGCTGGTTCCTTCCTGGGGAGTTGTAGGGAGAGCAACGGTGAGCGGCAGCTCGTCGACTTCAACGACCACCACGCTGCCTTCGTGGACAGTGCAGTCATGGTGCTTGTCCCGTACCTTCGTCACCCGATAGGACCGCCCGGGTTTCAGGTTAAAACAGATGTTTTTCAACTGGCAGTTCCGACATTCGCTGTTCGAGCCAAGGTACATAAACTCTCCTCCTTCGACAGCGAGCTGCTCACCGACCAGGGTCACCAGGACCATTAAATCACTCCAGTGATTTTCGCCAGTTTCTTTGCGGCATCCTCAGTCAACCCAAGTTCACCAAGGATGGTGTAGCGGTCTGGCCGGATCTTCTGCGCCCCCATGAGCGCCTGGATGATTTTTTTCTTCGGAATGTTCAGCTCCTTGGCTGAAGTCGGCGCGCCAATGATTTTCAACGCGTTCTTAATGGACTGCCAGTCGCCGCCATGCAGGTACATCATCATAATCGAGCCAATGCCACACTGCTCTCCATGCAGCGCTTTGCCAGGTGCAATGGAATCCAGCATGTGGGAAAACATGTGTTCTGCCCCTGACGCGGGTCGCGTGTTACCTGCAACACTCATGGCGACACCAGAGGTGACCATGCACTTGATCGCCTGCCAGACTGCTTCTTCTAAGCCGGAGCGGATGTCCTCTGCTTTGTCGACAAGCAGCCGTGATGACGTGGTGGAGAGGGATGCTGCGAACGTGCTGAACTCCTCGTCTTTGAGTCGATGGGCAAGTTCCCAGTCTTTGACGGCGGTGAGATTCGAGATGACATCAGCGCAGCCTGAGGCAAGCATCCGGTACGGTGCCCTCATGATTACTGCAGTGTCAGCAAGCACCGCTATGGGGGAGACCGCGGTCCGGGAGATGGATCCCTTTTTATCCTTGAGCGCGGCACGGGGTGATGCCATGCCGTCGTGAGACGCTGACGTTGGGACAGAAACGAAGTTCAAGGATAAATCAGCAGCAGCGCACTTGGTGACATCGATGACAGAGCCCCCACCAACGCCGAGGAGGAAATCAGAGCCGGTTTTTTTGGCTTCTTTGACAACGGTGTTGACCTCCCGGACCGTTGGCCACGCGGGGAGGACATTTCGCTTGATTAAGGGCAGCTGAAGGACCACCATGCTGACATCGTACCCGACACCGGCGAGGATTCGTTCAATGTGATCCCCAGAGATTTTCTTCGTGTTCTTATCACAGACCAGCAGGATGCTGCTGCTCGGTGCCAGGTGATTGCAGATGGTTTTTATCTGATCAGTGGTGTTATGACCCACGATCACTTCTCGTGGGAAGATCATTGTCTTAAACTTTGTGAATTTATCCATAGGGTAATCAGGTGGGTACACTGTGATTTTCCTATATTACCTTTTCTTATCAGAAGTCCTTTTTATAGCTCTCCCTGGTAGCAGCTCTCTTCTTCTCACAGGGGGTTGTTAGCCAAAGACAATGATGTCCTGAACATCAAGGGATGCATTGGCTTGGGCGTTGGTCGCCTTCACGGTGAGGGTGTGCAGCCCCCGGGTGGTCTCAAGCTCCCAGGTGAAGGGTGCCTCGGTGTCATTGGCAACGGAGACGTCATCAATGAAGAATTCCACGGCTGCCGTGTTCTCTGCCTGGACGGTGACGGTGAGTGGTCCGATGATGCGTGCTGCTGCTTTCTGCAGTGGTAGTTTTTTCAGCAGCGTTGGAAACCCTCTGCCAAAGACGTAGGTGTGGTAGTAGTCTGGTGCTTGGAGGTGCACGCGAGGCACATCGGGTTGGAGGTTCCCGTAGATCCCTTCGAGGTACATGACACCGGTGCCTGGGCCGTACCAGTCTGCAAGCATGTCTGCGTCATAGGCCATGCGGAACCAGCCGTCCTCTCCCCATCTTGTCCCCCAGCTGTTCTTCACGATCCAGCAGCTCTGACTGTCATCGTAGCCAACAATCGTGACCACGTGTCCTCCCACAACTGGGGTGTCATGGTGTTGGTACACCCCGCCGAAGTACCAGAAGAAATCCCGCCAGAACCGGATGCAGATGACCAAGGGGCCATGGTCGATGAGCGCCTGTTTCATGGTGTCCACGTCATGGTCGACCCATCCCCACTCCGTGATCTTCACGGTGCGTTGCTCCCAACCAGGGAGACTGGCATACGGGTAATCGAAATCTCGATGGGGGTCTGGGAAGCATCCTTCATCAGGGACGCCATGCTCCATGAGGTAGTCTGCAGCATCAACAATGTTGACGTACCCTTGGGCAATGGTCCCGCCGGGGTAGAAGTACAGGTGGCTTTCAGACAGGTCAGGGTTGTACAGCTCTTGAAGCTGGTACTGCAGTTTTGTTTCCAGCGCAGCGCACAACCCGTAGGCTTCGCAGGTGGGTGCTGGTGATTGGTCTTTGATAGGGGTCGTGTAATCGGTGCCGTTGACATCTCGCCAGTCGAATGAAGGTGGTAACCCAACAGGGTGAGCCTCGTAGTTTTGCAGCTGAGCATGTAGAGGTGCTGCAGGAAGCAGCATGCAGGCTACCAGCCCGATAATAAGAACCGTGTTCTTCATGATTTTTCCCCTAGTATGATATATTAGTTCATCCTATATAATAATTCGTATACAGCACATGTTGTATGAGGTAAATTAATAAATAGTCTTTTTCTTTGCTGTGCAGCTATGAAGAGACCTAGCGTGCTTTCGCATCGGAACATAAGCCTCCTTGTAGGTCTGCTGCTCTGTATTCTTCTTATCATTGTGCTGGGTTGTCTGTTCGCACCGCACCTTTTCTACGACCAGTGGATCTGGAAGTACTACTGGGGGCCGGTAGTGGCTGATGCTGCTGGGCATTCTGTGGAGTTCAACGGTGTGGTGGCGTACGAGGGCTACACGCTCGTCTCAGAGGTCACCTATGGTGTTCTGCTCATCGGCGCCCTCTATGGGTTGTACCAGCTGCTCAAGAAGCTACGCATTGACATTGACTGGTCGTTTTGTGTGGCACTTTTGCCGTACATCCTGTTTGGCCCAGTCACCCGTGTCCTGGAAGACACTGCCTACTTCACTGAACCAGTAGTCTACTGGTTCATCTCGCCGTTGATTTACGTCCAGACGACGTTGTATGTCCTAGGGTTTTTGCTGCTGGGGTGGTACCTTCGCCAGAGCCATGATTCGCACCAGAAGACGTTTGTGGTTCTCTTGTCTGTGTTCGTTGGTATTGACTGTGTCTACACCCTGCTGTGGGTTCTTGGCCTGCCGTGTGGCATTGAACCACTGTACTTTGGTTTGCTTTCAGTAGTCGCGTTTTCCCCTCTCCTGTATCATCAGGTCACCCGTAAGGCGGTGTCGATCAACACCGTGGTGTTCTCCGGTGGCTTGCTTGTCGTCCTGCCTGGCGTGTTTCTCATTGGTCAATGGATCGCCGGGTGGCAATGGAGTTATTCCTCAGGGTCGTTTCCCTCAGTCTTGCTCCTCATTATCTGTCTCGTGGCTCTCATTGTTGGCCTTGTGTTCCTGGTTGCATGGCGGTATCGGACTCATGAGGCGTTCGCGGTGTACACACGCCCCTTGAACCTCGCGATGCTCTCAGGGCATCTCATCGACGGCCTCACCAGCTACATCAGCATTTATGACCCCCTTATGATGGGGTTGCCCTCCTACATCGAGAAGCACCCTGCATCAAATACCCTCATGGAACTCTGGCCACCGTTGTTTCCAATTGTGAAGTTTCTGCTCATCATGCTGGTTATCTACGTCTTTGATGTGCTGTACAAGAAAGAGCTGATGCGGTACGCACGGTTGGTGAACCTGCTGAAAATCGGCATCTTCATCCTTGGGGTGTCACCAGGGCTGCGGGATTTACTCCGCGTCACCA
The DNA here is from genome assembly GCA_016927555.1 of Thermoplasmatota archaeon. Taxonomy (GTDB): domain Archaea; phylum Thermoplasmatota; class E2; order DHVEG-1; family DHVEG-1; genus SM1-50. Next base: position 18,424 of record JAFGML010000008.1, on the reverse strand, counting down.
TGGGGGTGTAATCATGGGGAGACGACATCCCGACTGGTTGAGAGTCAGACTCGGCGGAGGAGAGAAGTACTCGAAAGTACAACAGGTGCTCAGAACCGCGAAGCTGCATACCATCTGCGAGGAAGCCAGATGTCCGAACATCGCTGAATGCTTCGGCAACGGCACTGCGGTCTTCCTCATCTTAGGAAACATCTGCACCCGCGACTGCCGGTACTGCCATGTGACCCATGGTGTTCCGCTCCCCGTCGATGAGCAGGAGCCACGGGAGGTCGCCGAGGCAGTGCGCACTCTGGGGTTGACGTATGTGGTCATCACCTCGGTCACCCGTGATGATCTTTCTGATGGTGGCGCACGGATGTTTTATACAACTGTTCAAGAGATCAGGCGACTCAACGAGGGATGCACCATAGAGGTGTTGATTCCTGATTTCAAGGGAGATGCAACCGCACTCCGCACTCTTCTTAATGCTGCCCCTGAGGTCATCAACCATAACATCGAGGTCGTCGAAGCACTCTTTCCCACCATTCGACCGCAGGGGCAGTACCAGCGCAGTCTTGGGGTCCTTCGTACGATAAAACAGCTAGCACCTCAGATTCATAGGAAATCGGGACTGATGGTCGGGTTAGGGGAAACCACAGAGCAGATTCATGCCACTTTTCAAGATCTCCGGGCAGCTGATGTTGAGTTCCTCACCATTGGGCAGTACCTCCAGCCAACAGTCCATCATGCACCGATACGAAAATATTACACTCCAGAAGAGTTCCTAGAGCTCAAGAACAAAGCTATTGACATTGGGTTTACACATGTGGAATCAGGGCCATTGGTCCGCAGCTCTTACCATGCGGAGAAAGCACTGCAGCAAGCAGTCTCAACAGAACGATGAAGGGGAAAAAAATAAACCAAAAAAGTGAGCGTTTATGCGTGGGCATTCTGTCTATAAGGTGCCTCAAGGGAAGCTTCTGAAGACCACCCTTGAGTACGATGAGACACGTCATACGATTCAGAGTCTTCGGATTACCGGTGATTTTTTCGCGTACCCTGAAGAAGCTATCGAACTGCTTGAACTCAAGCTGGAGCAGACGCCATTGGACCATACCGTTCTCGTGCAGACCATCACCCGTCTCATTCATGAGCATCAAATCCAGTTCATCGGTCTTGATGCAGAAGGGTTAACCCAGGGTATCCTAAGGTGTGTACTATGAGTGAGCAGTGGAGGTTGCTGCAGACCGGGTTTCATACCGCTGCTGAAAACATGGCGATAGACCGGGCAATTCTTGTCGCGAACAGCCAAGGGCTGGTTCCCCCGACTGTGCGGTTCTATGGCTGGCAGCCCCCAGCGATATCTATCGGGTATTTCCAGAGTCTTACCGAGGAAGTCGATGTGAACGCCTGTCAACGCTACGGTGTGAAGTATGTCCGTCGTATTACGGGTGGAGGCGCGGTGTTCCATGAGAAGGAACTGACCTACAGCATCGTGATTCCGGAGTCACACCCGCAGATCCCAAAGAACATCCTCCAGAGCTACAGCCGCATCTGTAACGCCTTAATACGTGGTCTCCATCATCTTTCCATCGAGAGCACCTACGCACCTATCAACGACATCGTTGTCAAGGGGAAGAAAATCTCTGGCAATGCGCAGACCAGGAAGCACAACACGGTGCTGCAACATGGGACTATCCTGCTTGATGTTGATGTTGAGAAAATGTTTACGGTACTGAATGTTCCTAGTGAAAAGATGAAAGATAAACTGATTTCTGATGTCAGACAGCGGGTCACCTCACTGCGACACATCCGGGGAAAAGACGTTGGGTTTGACGATGTCGCCACAGCGATGAAGAGAGGGTTTGAAGAGGAGTTCACCATCACCCTCAGACAGGGTGCACTGACCAGTGAAGAGGACCAGCTCGCGACACAATTTGAAAACGAGTGTTTTTCGACACGACAGTGGAACCACCGACGATGAAGAAGAACGAGAAGAGAAGTATACTGAACCTCTGCTGTTCACAGGAGACACAGACCAAGTGTGTCTGCGTACACTCGTATTTTGTAGTACTGTTCCTTGCTCACAGGCTGAGCAATGTCCTCGTACTCATCCGCATGATACCTGGGGTGGTACTGACCCATGATGTTCACTGCAGCACCAGGCATGTTCTGGTGAATCCAGTGAAGGAGCGGCTGTGAACAACACGCCCCATGGTTCGGCATCACGAGATGGCGAATGATGACCTCAGCATCAGACGCTGCAAGCAGGTGATTTCTCTGTACCACCTCAAGGTACCGCTTCACCTTAGAGAGACGTTCTGCACAGGCATCATTGCCATATTTGAAATCAGTCAGGTACACATCGATGACCCCCTGGAGCAGGTGCATGGTTTCCACTGAACAGTACATGTTTGAGTTCCACACCTGCGGGAGATTCACCTCTGTTTCTCTCAACACCTGAAGGATGTACAGCAGGTTGGAGGTGGGATCACCACCCACCCAATTGACGTTACGGGCACCCTGTCGTTTCCGCTGTTCAATTACTTTTCCAAGTCTTGCTGGCTCGACAGTGACCCCGGGGTGGTGTTGGCTGATGTCCCAGTTCTGACAAAAGACACACTGGAATGTACAGCCTGAGAAAAAAACGGTGTAGGACGGGACGAGGGGTTCTTCTTCACCAAAATGCAGAAACTCAGAGGCGATGCGTGGTTCTTGGACGCCGCACACTCCTGTTGTTCGTGTTCGGTCAACGCCACAGCGGTGTTCACACAAACAACACTCCGTGTACAACCGGTGTGCCAGCTCGATTTTCAAATCAAGCAGAGACTGTTCCGGGATGGTGTTCTGTACCTGTGTCGACTGCAGTGCGTTCTGATGGAGCACCCAGAGGTGCTCCGTGGGTTGTGATGTACGAAACGTGACGGGTCGGTGCTTACATGCGAGGTACCGAGCACTCTGGTGTTCTTTCAGAATGGAGAAGTACTGTGGAAGTAGAGACCGTGCCCTGTTCATCTCTCATCAACCCTCCAGTGATGCTCCCTTATTTGTCGTTGATGTGATCGAGGTTCAGCTCCATGCCATCACGGGCAGCGATCACCTGCACACCGTGTTTGTGTGTGAGCTGCTCTGCGATATCCCATGGCTTTTCTTTGACCATCCCCATGCCAAAATGCGTCAGGATGGTGAGTCGTGGTTTGAGGGCAGCGATGATCTGGTCTGCCTCAGCAAGACAGAGATGCTCTATGGCGCTTTTCTCCTCGAGGAGCACGACGTTGATGATGAGGATTTCTCCGTTGAAATAGGAGGGGAGGTCAGAGAAGTAATCGGTATCCGTGATCAAGGAAATCGAATGGTTTTTGCCTCGCAGGGTCACCCCGTAGGTTTCGACTCCGTGTTTCAACCGTATGGGCGTCTCAATCGTCATGGTGTTGAGGTGGTGGATTCCTTGTTCTTTAAGGAGCTCAATGCGCTCTACTTGTTGTCGAACGTACTTGAGGATGACCGGGTCGCCTTCGAGGGCGTCTCTCGGTGCGAACACGACTCCTTTCTTTTTAAACCCGCCGTTGGTCATCGCCTCTATCATGATGTTGATGTCGTTGGCGTGATCCAGATGCCGGTGGGTCAGCAGAATCCCATCGAGGTCTTGTGGGTTGAGCTTCGGTCGGCTGGCTAGACAGCGCACCAGTGCACCTGGTCCAGGGTCGATGAAGAGGTGGGTCCCATCGAGGGTCACCCATAGTCCTCCTGATGCCCGCAGCTGCTTCATCACGACGAACCGTGCTCCTGCGGTGCCAAGAAACTTAATCGAATTCATAGGGATATACAGTCTCCAGAGTGGTCACAACAAATTATTTACACTACATAGTTGATGATTCTATATGAATCTTTTTGAGTACACCTACGATCTGGTTCGACAGATTCCCCAGGGGCGGATGTCGACGTATGGTGCGGTCGCAGAGGCCTTAGGTGACCGGGTTGCTGCCCGGGCAGTAGGCCGCATGATGAATCAGAACCCGGATGCTGACACTATGCCGTGTTTCAAAATAGTGCATTCAGACGGACGTCTTGGTGGCTTTGGCCTAGGTGTTGCTGATAAGATTCGACGCTTGCATCAGGAATCCATTCAGGTGAGAGATGGTAAAATCGTTGATTTTGAGACCGTGGTTTTTCATGAGTTCACCACGAAGTACCCATTGAAACAGCTGCGAAACGAGCAGATCACTACAAGTAAAACCATTCGTCTAGACGATGACTTCGAAGAACTCGCCACAGTCGTTGGCATCGATGTGGCGTACCCGGCCAGTGAATTTGATGAGGCGTGTGGCGCCGGTGTACTGCTGGATTATCGCACCCGAGAGGTTCTTGAGGAGCAAGTGGTGTTCGCCGCTACTGAGTTTCCCTTCATCTCTACGTATTTTTACTACCGTGAGTTTCCCCTAATCAAACAGGTGATTCGTAAGCTGTCTACGAAACCATCGGTGGTGCTGCTTGAAGGGAACGGCATCCTGCATCCCTATCGGTGCGGGTTGGCGTCTCAGGCAGGACTCAGCTTGGATCTCCCAACGATTGGTGTGGCAAAAACCCTGCTGTATGGAACCATGAAGGATTCCCAGGTGCTGATTCATGGTGAGCCACGTGGGTACGCCCTGCAGTCAACGAACAGAACACGGCCAGTGTACGTCTCCCCAGGACATCGGATTTCTCTGCACACGAGCCTGCAGGTCGTCAAGCATCTGAGTGTCTATAAAAACCCCGAGCCGTTGCGGCGTGCACACCAGCTCGCACAGAGCACCTTAGCTCAGATCAGCTAGCTCGGTGCTTGAAAACACCCGTATGTTATGCTCTCTGAAGAGTTGTTTGTATTCGGTGATCTGTGATTTCTTCAGTGCTTTTTTATGGAAGTAGACGCCCTGGACGTTTGGTGTCGCAGCTAGGGTGCGTTCGATGATGTCCCAGGTGATGGCTCCCGTGTCAATGTGGTATGAGGGAATCATGTGGCCAAAGGCTACGTTTTTTTGGAAGGCGACATCCGTGAAGCGTGGCGCGTAGTGCCCCCCGCCTAGTCCAACGAGCACCGGGATGTCAGACGGGTAGTCTTCCTCATAGTGATACTGTGAGAGCAGCTGGAGCAGGGCGGTTGCGATGACAGCTGCGGGTTGCTGCTGGTGCCATTGTGCCTCTGTGCTTCCCACCTCGACGAACAAGGTAGGGATGTGTACCACCGGGCCATGGTGGGTGACCTCATAGCATACTTGATAGGGGAGGTCTGTTGTCTGGAGGGTTTTTTTGATGAGCCGGAGGAGGTGAGTCATCATGCGTGGTGCTGCGGGAATGAGTGTTTTGGGTTGTCCTCCGAACTCTGCTTGGTTGTAGTTTCCAATGGGGTGTACCGTGAGTGTTGGCTCCCCCATTTTGCTGCGGTGGCGGGACAGAAAAATCGCGATTTGCGGGTCAAGGTGCAGCTGGTCATGGACTTCCTTGTCGAGGTTCTCATGTCGTATTTTTTTATCAGGGATAGTAACCATGATCACACTGGTATCTGTCGCGTGTCGGTAGATAGGGGTGTCGTAGAAGGTCCCGTGTTCCTCCCAGGCGGTTTGCTCCATGAGGCTCTTTTTCATATTGGTACTTGCAGGATCTTCGCTTGACGAAATAATGAGAACAACCATACATTGGTATGAACCATGGTCGTGTTTTTGTACTTTACGTTTCGGTCCTTAGTGCTTGCGGTGTTTTCTGCCGTTTTGGTTTTCGCTCTTTCTCTATTTCTTTTCGAAAATCGTGTATGGTCAGGTACAGACAATAGAAGAGGAACACAATCACGGAGGGGATAATGAGAATCGCTTCGATGTTTCCTTCTCCGTAGGTGTTGACCGTTACCATTGACGCCCCGCCGTTGAAGTACGCCACATAGAAAATGAAGATGAAGAGTACGTTCAGCATCACGCTGACGAGAAGGCCGAAGACAATGATGAGTTTTTTCTCTCTGCTGTTCATCGTTCTCCCTCTGCGATAGTGCTAGGCGTCGTTGGTTGTCTCAGAATCAGATTTTTTCACGAATGATGCTTTGGTTTTTTCTAGCCTGACAAGATGACGAATGCGGTCTTCAATCGTGCAAATCTTTGCGATCATCTGGAGTTCTTGTGCTTCTTCTTCGGTTGACAGCAGCCCGATGACTATCATACACTTCACGGGTTGGTCTCTTAGTTATAAAGATTTGTTGTACAACTCGTACCCTTTTTAAAAAAATTATAAAAAAGAGAGGTGATGTATGCACTAACCCTGCAGTCGACGACGAGGGTGGATGTCTCTGTGTGGTTCTATTCTCGGAGCTCTGACTGTTTTTCTTCTGCTTCCTTCTTGAACGTCTTTTCGTACTCTTTATGGGTGAAGTAACTGAGGTAGCTAGCAGAAATTCTGTTCAGATAGTAGCCGAGGATTTCGATTTCTCGGGGGGAGAATCCTTCTTCGTAGAGCTGGCAGTTGACCGCGTGTGCTTTTTTCCTAATCTCCTCAAGTGTATGGTCTTTTTCCATGGAATCTCACCTCCATGAGACATAAGCTACGTGTTTTTAAACATTTATGTGGTTTTTTTGGCACTTCGCCTATGAATGAGATACGCCAGCAGCATGATGAATGGAAATACGAGCAGGGAGGTGAACGCCTCAGGACGTACCGTCGGTGGATTGAGCATCCCGGTACTCAGCATGAGGAATGCAGAGGGGACTGCCGCAGCACAGATAGTCGCCAGATCATAGCTCCATCCCAGCGTCCCTATCACCTTTCCTTTCTCCTCTACAGAGAATTGTTCACTGATGTGGGCGTACACCCAGATGTCCATGAACCCACCTGCGACCCCGATGAGGATGCCGACGAGGTAGTAGACGAAAAGGATGTTGCTGTACGCGGCAAACACCAGCAGACCAGCGCCAAGCAGGTGGAACAGGATGCAGAGTGGCACCCAGAATCTCCGGGAGGACTGCGTTGAGATTCTACCAACCAGAAAGACGCTGAGTGCAAAGAAGATGACTTCGGTGACGACAATGAGAGACACCTGGCTGCGGGGGAGGTTCAGCACGTTCAGCGCGTAGTTGGAAAAGTAGAATAAGAACGCGGAGAACATCGCGAGATCCATGGTTTTCAACAGGATGAACCCCGGGATTTTCTTAATGTATGAAAAGGATGCCTTCACAGAGACTTTACTGTCGTATCGCTTTGCAAAGCGGAGCATCAGTACGAACCAAATGATGCCTGCGCCAAGGATGAGGTAGAAGCCGAGCTGAGGATTGGTTCTATCGACCACCAGGCCGGGGAGCAGCAGCCCGATGATCCATCCGAGGTTGTACACCCCGCTAAACGCACCGATCTTGCGGTCTGGTTTCTCCTGGACCATCCGAAGGGAGTAAATCAAGATGAGGACAAAGACCACCGCGCTGGCAACCCCTGAGATGATCTTCAACCCCACGATCAGTTCAATAGACGTCGTCTGTCCAATGAGGAACAGGCAGAGGAAAAACAGAAGTCCTCCGATCATCAGGTAGTGTCGTTCACCATGACGGTCTGCGAGAAAGCCAATGACCGGCTTCATGAGAAAGGAAAAGACATCCCCGATCAACAGCAGAAATGCAAATGCGGTAATCCCCAGTTCCAGAGAAGAAAAATACCAGGTGGGTATCAGCGTGGCAAACGCCATCAACATGGTTTGAAAAAACCCAAAGAGGGACCCTGATGCTAACCGTGTCTTGACCTCATCCAAGCAAATCGCCCCGCACGGGAAATTAAAATGTGCATATTAACCTATCCTTTTTTCCAGCAGGTATACACGACTTGTGTTTCGTAAACGACCCTCGTTGTGTGAGCTAAACAGCGGGAGGTGATGGTTTTAAGACCCCTTGTGTATATCTCTTGACACAACAGATGGAGGCCACGTCGTATGCGTGTGTGTAGAGAGTTCACCTTTGATGCTGCTCATTTCATCCCCCAGCATCCAGGCAGCTGTAAACACCCCCATGGGCATACCTACAAACTAGAAGTCGTCCTTGACGGTGAGGTCAAGACCGACGGCATGGTGGTGGATTTCGGTGTCATGAAGGATATTGTGCACGCAGCGGTGCTTGAGAAGCTTGACCATCGGTCATTAAATGACCTGGTTGACACCCCCACTGCTGAGCACATCTTGCAGTGGATTGCCACCCAGCTGCAGGGGAAACTGCCTGTGTACTCCCTGAAGCTCTGGGAGGGGCAGGGGAAGTGGGCGGAACTCATCCTCCGCTAGCGTAGTGACCTATACAGTTTGAGGGGAACAGAGTCATGGGTGGTGTTCGTGAGTACATAAAACTCGTCAGGCCGTATGGCATCCTGTTCTTAGGGTTCACCCCCGTGTTTGGAGCCATGTGTAACGGGGTGTTTGAGTTCGTTCATTTAACTGTCTTGTTGGTGATTGGGGTGCTGACGCATGTGTTCGCGTTTGTGCACAATGATTTCTGTGATGTCGCGGTTGATGCACACTCGACGCATGTCTCCAACCGGCCGTTGACATGGGGTGCAGTCACTCAGACGCAAGCATTGGTGTTGTTTCTGTCCTCCTTTGTCGTGACTCTGCTCCTTGCAGCCCTGTTTTTCTTTTCCGTAGGTTCGTTTTTGATGTTGGTGCTTGGTTTTTTCTTTGTCACACTGTATAACAAGTACAGCAAGCGTGTCTCAGCGATGGAGTGCGTCTTGGCTGCTGGCGTCTTCTGCTTTGGTGTGTTCGGGGGACTGACCGTCTCTGATACCCTGCATCCTCTGGTTCTCGTCATTGCCTGTGTCGGGTTCCTGCAGTGGGTCTTTAGTGTGGGTGTGTCTGCGAATCTGAAAGACGTGGAGTACGACACGCAGCTAGGCATTCGTACGACACCGGTGCTGCTCGGTGTTCACGTAGTGGACGGACAGCTGAGAAAACCCCTATGGTTCCTCCTGTACGCCTTGTTTCTCAAGGGGGCGCACATGGTGATGGCGATGGTACCGTTCCTCTTAGGATACGTCTCATGGCAGGTCTCTGGTTTTCCCCTTCCGCTCCTCGGTTTTATACTCGTTGTTGGAGGTATGATAGGCACGACAGCAGGGATTCTTATTACGTCCTTGCAGCATCGCGACCGTCTCCTCCGCTATGAAGGTGCCCATGAGGGTATGTCGTTGCTGGTGATACCCATGGTTCTTATGGAGTATCTAGTCACCCAGATCGGTGTTCTTCCGTTTCTCTTCATGCTGGTCTTGTTTGTGTGTTGGCCTCTGCTCTGCCTCCGGTTGTTGTATGGAAAAACACTCATTCCACTTGAATAAACGAAGAAAAAACCGTTTTTTTTCGAAATAATTAAATAGTTCCCCTCTGTTTTGCGCTTTAAAAACTATACGGGGAGGTGAAACATGGTAACCATAAAGGAGATAAAGAGCACAATAGCAGTCTCTATTGCCGCGGCATTTGGGTTCATCATCGCTCTAATCTGGAAGGATATTATTATCGGAGCAATGAAGCTAGCAGATCTGTGGCAAGAGGGCGGATTTGAAAATACCACAGCTCTAATCATTGGCGTTGTTGTGGCAATAATCATTACCGTAGTGTCCGTCCTAGGAATTATCTTTATCTCAAAATGGGGTGGTGTAGTACAGAAATAACCACTCACTTCTCTTTTTTTTTTTACTCTAGGAACGTAGAAAGTATTTTTACTATCGGAAAAGTAGACACATAGTGTCTCATACGATGCATCACTGGGGTAGACTGCACTGTACTACTTGGTGTGTGTAGCTGTATCGGAATGACATCGTAATCATCAGGGTTCTCAACATTGACGATGGTGATCAACCCGGTGAATTCTCTGTTTCTCCTCTCAGGGGCACGTACTGTGACGTTAACTGTGATACTTCCATCCTCTGGGTTGAGATGCTCACCAGAATCTGGGTGAAACGACCACGTCCCCCACGTAGGAGAGGAGGCGATTTCCCAGTCCAGGAAGGACTCACTGCCTCCGACGTTTTGTATGGCAAATGAGCCATTCACTGTGCCGCCAGGGGGCACATCTGTCCAAGAGAGACTGCCTTCAGCATCAAGATCAGGAATCTCAGAGGAGGGGTCATGAGAAGCAATGTAGTCGAGTTTGAACACATGGTTCAGAAAGATATTCGGGTACGGGTTGGTGTACTCCCAGAGCACTGCGAACTCCGGGGTGACTTCCAAGAAGTGACCTGCTGGTCCGTTGCAGACCAGGGTGTTCCCCGTGTGGAGTCGTAGCGCCCCACCGATATACTTGGCGAAAAACCCTGTGTGATACACCCACACCGGTGTCTCAGGGCCATATGCAGAGCCAGTCTCCAGGTAGTAGTGCCCCGTGCTGTTTACAGGAGGTATAATTTCATCAACTGTTGTTGTACCCCCTCCAGGTCGTCCGACGCCGTTGTTGAACACCATGATGTGGCCTCCTCCAGGATATCCTTCATCTATCCACGTGGCATCGTGTTGTTGGAAGAACTGACGGTCCTGCTCGGTTCCTGCTTGGTACGCCTGTGGGTTCCCCCAGCGGTAGAGCAGATCACCGCCCTTGCCACTGTTGCCACCTGTGTGAGACGCAGCCTCTGCTGTGGTGGTGCTGTGGTCGATGACCCAGAGTTCATTGAAGTACCGGACACTGAGCATGATCTGATCCAACCCTGGGTTGTAATCAATGGAGTTGCTGTGCAACCAGTCTGAGGGGTCTGTCCCTGAGAAATCAAACCCGAAGTTGATGTTGATTAACTCTGGGTGATCCGCAACGACACCGTAATTGTCTTGCCCAGGGTCATACTCTTGTATTAAGTGGTCCCAGGCATGCCACTCCCAGACGACATCCCCTGTTGTCAGACCCGTCGGCTGGATTTCGGCGATGAAGTTTGGTTTGAGTGCGTCTTGTACTGTGGTTGGGTCTCTGCCTGCTGCGATGGCTTCGGTTCGTGTTTTCAACTCCCAGGCGAGTATCAGGACGTTCCCATTGGGTAAGGGTTCGATGTCATGGGTGCTGAGGTAGGTGTCAGAGTAGAACCGGAAATCCCACAGCAGGGTGTTGTCCGCTGCGATTTTTTGCACCCCGCCGCCAGAGCCACCACCTGTCAATGTTATCTTGATGGAGCGAAGAATGGTGTTGTTCTCTAGCATGTAGACGGATTCCCCAGGAAAATAGTCACTGGACCAGGTGTGGTTGATGTCTCCGTTTCTCTCAATGAGGTAGGTTTGTGTGGAGTACATAGGGGAAAACAAAATGTGACCTGACACAGAACCGATGGTTTCCGGTTGTGTTTTTATTAGATGTTCAGAGGTGAATGCTGTAGCACAACTCGTGAGACACAGTAGAATACTCATGGAAACAAGGATGATGTGATGGTGAGGAAAACGTACGATAGGAATCCCCCTTTAACTCTTATGGAAAAACGTACGGCCCCCTTGTATATAAATATTATTGTAGAAAGAGTAGGAGAGCATCGTTGAAACGATGACGTTTTTACTCAACCGGGTTGACGATGCGTCCGAGGAACAGGATGTTTCCGGTGTCCTCATGCTGAATCAAGAACAGGAAGGGGTGGTCAGCGCGGAACACGATCTGCTCAGTACCACCCCCTGGAATACTGGTGACAAAGACGACTGCGGTTGCTGCGGCTGCCTCGGTACCCTGCTCGTTGACCTCGACGAACGCTTTATGGAGCACCTCAGAGATAAACACATCGTGGTTGCCAGTGATCCCTGAGAAATCTGCTGCGCTGCTGAATGCTGTTGGCATCCCCATTTGGGTGAGAGGACTGGACAGTGAGTAGTAGGTGTTCAGCGTGAATCGTGGGAGGTAGATGTCTACATCGGTTGGCTGGAGTGCCTCGTTCCAGCTGATTAGTTGATCGACCGTCAGCTCCTGATCGACCGTATCAAGCGACGTATTTTTCGGAAGCATCAATACCATGGACACGTTTCCTCCTGTGTAGGACAATTTTAAGACTTGGACGGTGTCTGTCTCCGTGTAGTTGAACAGTACCTTGGAATCTACCATGGTCATCATTGGGACGTCCACCTGCTCTGTCTCAGAGACGATGAATGTTTCGTTGGTCGTCAGACTCTGGTTGAAGGCGTACGTCCAGCTGCCTTTGAAGTAAATCGCGTTGGTCAGGATGAGTTGCGTCAGCGGGGTAATCAGACTCGGGGGGACGAGATCCGTGATGCGACCGTGTGTCTGGTCCTCCACCCAGCCGTTGATGACTGCTGCGGTCTGCTCCGGGTCTGAGAAATCCAGCTCAGAGACACGGCCTTGGAAGTAGGTGCTGATCGTCTCGATGTACGAGTCAAGAATTGCAAACTCTTGGTTCAACCACAGTGCATTCGCAGTACTCAGGTTAACAGCAGTGTTGTTGTTGTACATCTGCCAGAGGCGGTAGACGGTGGATAGCATCGTGGTGTTCCCCTGCTCGTACCCAAGGACTGATCCCATCTCTGCAGCGGTGGTGCCTCGCGCACCTTCCATAGCCATCGCCAAGGCAATGTAGATGCTAAACGGTGAAAAGAAGAGACTACGGTCACTGGTGGACGCAAGTTCCTTGTACAAGGTTATCGCAAACTCGTTCATCGGGTCATTCAACGCAGGGATGTCAGGGGGAACCGGTGGGCTCCACGGCCATCGACCGGTGAGGGTGTAGGCTAACCCCGCGTAGGCACTCACAGAACCAATTAAACACACACAGAGAATTGCGATGACGTGTACTCGTTTCATGAGCCGTACTTATGAGGTCAAACTTTATTAAGTATTCGAAAACGTTTGGAAGGTTCCGAATCCGTTGCCTTTTCTATGGGTACCCACCTATCTTGAGGCTGGGATCACCAAGGAGGATGAACTCCTGCACGCTTTTCCCATTGTACTTATCGGTATGGACCGGAAACTGATCAATGTAGTTGGAGAGCGCCTGTTGATGGAGTAGTCCTAGGGTGTCGATGCCTTCTTGGTTGTACAAGCGGAACAGTTCAACAGCAAGAAACCCACCGTACAGCTCGGCATCATCAAGAATCCCGTTCTGGTTGGCATCACCGTACGCGCCAAAGCAGATGTTGGTGTTGGTGAGCGTCGCTATCGCCCCTGCGTCTTTCTCTCGGACCAACCGCCAGGCGATGCACTCGTAGAGACAGTCAGACAGCAAGTAGCCGGTGTCATTGCGAAGGACATGGAAGATGTTCCTGAGGCAGACATCGAATTTCGCATGGATGCACTCGCCGAGCACACAAATCGGGTACTCATTCGTGTTTGTGAGCTGTGGAACGTATTTGTTGTGAAACACGATGAACTCATCGGCCTCTGGCATCACCATGCGGATGCGGTCGGTGCCACCGCGTCCCCGTGTCATGAAGAACCCGCAGCCCTGATTCATTGCATCGATGATGTCCTGTGGGCCTGAGAGACTGCCTGTGGAGGCATACAACTTGTCAATAGAAAATCCTGTCATGTAGCTCGTCGCGACATCACAGGTGGCTTCCCCTTCATACCCGCTGTAGGTGGGGAAGGTGTCACTGCCGACTGCGACCATCCGGGAGAACCAACTCTGTCCATACGTCGTCGTCTCATAGGTGATGATCTTATCAACCACAGCATCAACTTCTCGTGTGGTCCGGCAGGGGAGCCGCCCGACTGCGACATCTGGTGTTAAATTCAAGGAGTCACCCCCAGCACCGAATTCTGCGAACACGTCATTACCATTAGAGTCCCAGTCATCAAACGCTCCGTTTTCCTTGTACACATCAGCGAAGTACAGATCAGTGAGGAACACTGCATTCCCAAACCCATCGTCGAGATGGGAGTACCGCACTGGCACGTACCATCCAAGTCCAAGGAGCTTGAGACCTCCTACCAGCAACACGTAGGAGATGTTCCACTCTTCCTTGGCGTCTTTGATAGCGTACTTCACCTTTTCTGCGTCATCGCGTCCTTCGTACTCTGCATAGACATCTTCTGTGGTGAGAAGCGTTGTGTGGACGCCTACAGCGTTCTTATGAGTGATGAGCGGTTGAAGGTGCTCTGAAAACACTGTTGGTGCAATGATAACCATGTCATACTCAGTTTGTCGTAGTTGTGGGTGGGTGGTTGGAATCGTGTGTGTGATGTATGCTCCTGCTCCCACGCTATTGCAGACGATCAGCCCAAAAAAGATGACCATCAATAGTTTTTTCATCTTGTGTTCCTCCATTCGAAAGTGATAGTATATGATAGATGTGAGTATATGAATTTTTTTATAAAAAAATAGGCTAAAGAGAGAATTTCGTGGGTCGAAAGTTCGCATATGAAATAGAACTCATGTCGGTTTGTCTTGTAGAGCTCTGCTAGTTGGTGGTTCCTATGAGGTGCCGTAGAAGCAAGAACGCATGGGGGAATTTCTTAAAAAATTCCTCCCCGAACCAGAGTGTTGGAAGATTAGATGAGGTGGGCATGGTCACCGGCAGTGTCCTCCACTCGCTCTTGGCACCGTAGCAGTCTTGTGCTTTGATGCGTATCGTGTAGTTCCCTGGTTCTTCGTAGGTTTTTTCCAAGGTGACGGTCTCACCAGATGCAAACGGCCCGATCCAGCCGGCCGACCCGCCGAACCAGTAGTCATCACCCCAGTTCAGGTAGTATTCCACAGGATCGCCGTCAGGGTCGGTGGCCCAGAACGTGTAGCGATAGGTTGTCCCGTTGCTCCCGTGTCTGCGTCCCAGGATCCAGGGTGTCCGCGGTGGATGGTTCTGGGTGTCGATGTACACCCATATGGTCTGAGTATCTGTGTAGCTGGCGTTGTCAGTCACTGTGAGGCTGACACGGTAGATGCCTGGTTGCGTGTAGGTATGCGTGACTGTTGCTCCTGCTGCCGTGGTTCCGTCACCCAGCTCCCAGTCGTAGGCCACAATGCTGCCTTCATGGTCGATGCTGTTGCTTCCGTCGAACACGAGTTCCTGGTTCGTCTGTCCTTCTGTTGGTCCGGTGATGACAGCGACAGGCTTCCAGTTACTGAAGTTAAAGGCGTGGTACTCTACCCAGTTGACATCCTTGCTGTCGATGTTGAGGCTGCCGTATTCGATGTTGAAGAAACCGTTGTAGCCCCATTCTTCGCTGAGGCTGTTTTTCACGATCCAGTAGCCACCGTTCGTGATCGAAACGTCATCTTTCCATCCGACGATGACGACCTGATGATTGCTGCCCTGCAGAGGGCCTGGGTAGGGGTAGTAGTCTTGGGGGTCTGTGTGGGTGTACCCCCATTCCTCTAGGTTATCTGGGCCGTGGAGATAGATGGTAAACAGCATGGTGGCGACAATAGGCCCTGTCTCCATGATCTGCGTCTTCATCACGTTACGATCCGCAATGCTTCCATCAGGTATCCACCGTCCGTAGGTTGAAATCGGAATAAGGAACTCTTCCCAATCGGGGCTGACGTTCGCACAGGGAACCTCATCTGTGACTTCATAGGGAAAACAGTCCTCTGGGATAATCCCGTTGCAGTAGTTCCCGGCAGACGCGTTGCTTTTGATCCACCGGTACGCTGAGTACGCCCAGCCTCCGTTGCAACTGCCAGCGTACGGCAGACATGACAGCACGTACTGCTCAGATAAATCAAGATGCAGTCCTGCGCATCCCTCACGAATTTGGATGATGCTTTCCAATGCGCCGAGTGCTGCGAAATCCCAGCAGCTGCCACAGCTGCCTTGGTCTTGTGCAGGGGTGATCCAATTAGTTCCATTCTTATCGGTCCAGCTGAACGAGGGTGGTAACTCGCTCGCAGGTGTTGGTTTTGGTGACTGAGTCATAGTCTCATCAAGAGCTATTTGGTACATCGCTTGTGGTTGACCTGTGAAAAGGTCGTGTGACCCGCACCCACACTCCTTCTGTTCGTTGCTCTCAGTAGCAAGAACACTCACGTGGTTCCCCTGAGGAGTTGCTATCACCGGTAAAAGAGATCCCATCATCAGCATACCTAGACAGATTCCTACGATGTTCTTTTTCATGTTGTAAACGCCTCCCTACCTAACAGATTACAAATGAATAGAAAACATCAGTATATAAAAGCTATACATGGAAAATATTTGCAACAATGGTAATGACCTTTTATCTCACTATCGATAGTAAATAATATTCATTTGCTAATGAGGTGTTCTTTTTAGGGAGGAGTACTTGATTTTTTCTTAGTTTTATTCTTAAAGCGTTACTCTCTATTCACCCAAGTGAGCCCCGCGTCCTGGAAGTTCACCACACCGTTCCCATTCACATCATACAGCCCATCATACGGAATACTACTGGTGCGATGCACCCAGACCAAGCCTGCATCCTGGAAGTTCACGATATTATTGTTGTTGACATCGTACCTGGCCCCTGCGGTGGTGTAGGTGTAGGTTTTATTGGTCCAGCTGACTCCATCGGTCACGTTGACGCTCCACCGGTACGTGGTGTTTCCCCAGATCCAGTCGTTTTCATTTGGTGGAGTATACGTATAGATGCCTGGTCCAACCATCACATATGATGCTAAGGTAACCCAGGTACCTGTATGATCTTTCCAGCGGACGTAGACATCAACAGGATCACCATCGAGATCGTCAACAGAACTTCGGAGTTCATCTGGTGGGCGGCTCACACTTGTTGATTCGTTTATTGGGAATTCGTTATCAATAGTGGGTGGCGTATTCAGCTGTTGACCTGTTGTGAAACTCCAGATTGGTCCAGTGGTAGAGGCATTGTGAGTATCCCAAGCAATAATCTGCCAGTAGTAGACTGTTTCCTCATTCATGAGTCCAGGATCATAGAGTGTACTAGGGTGTTTCCAAACCACTTGTGGAGGAGGATTGGTTGTTCCAAAGTAGATATCATAGGTCACGATATCACCCTGATCGGGATCGCCGCCAGTCCAGCTAAGGTCATGGTTCAGAGGGACAGGTATCTGTCCGTTCAATGGATTAGGATTACTTGGAGTAAATGGTGGGGTATTGACTGGTGGTGTGGGATTCCATCCGCTAAGAGTGACATATCCCTGGATTAAGCATGTTTCTTCAGGTTTGAGATCAAGGGAGATATTGCCTTCAACGACATCACCAGGTTCAATGATGCTCTCGGGATAGGAATACTGAGTGGAATTGTAGAAATACCCTGAGAGGGTGGCGTCAATAGACTGTATTTCAGAGTACTGCAGTGGAAACATGTTCGGAATCGCTGGAACCGAGACGTTGTAATATCCATTTTGATCTGAAAGGGTGTCCCGTGTAAAATAAAATCTGGTGAAGTCACAGCAGAAACTTCCCTCAACGGTTATCTCTACGTTTTCCAGGGTTCCTCGTCCACTTTCAGAGATAAATCCTTCAACCCAGGCGCTATCATTTGGAAACATAAAGGCATCAAGGTTGATATCAACCCATCGTTCATCATTCTCCTCGATTTGAATAAAAGTACTATTGGTGAAATAATTATTCTTTTTTGCGGTGACAGTATAATTTCCGATGGGGACATTAAACTCGTAGTATCCTGTTACATTGGTTGAGGTTGAATCAAGGTAATAATTCGTCACATCTTGGATGGTTACCGAGGCATACGAGATAGGTTCAAGTGTCGTATTATCTCGGATATGTCCTTTAATATATTGGGCTAGTGGCGGTGGAAGTGGGGTGAGGAAAAAGTCATGGACCTGTGTTTCCTCACCAATCATGAAATAGTATTCTACTCCTGGTTCATACCCTTCTGCTTGTGCATAAAGTATACTGACTAGCGAAGGGGGCAACTGTAGTTCATAATACCCTGTATCATTGGTCACCGTTGAATGATACCCATAGAAGTTGTACTGAGGATCGTAGTAGATGATATCAACTTCTGCTTGGGTGAGAGGAGTACTTTCGTTATCATACACGTGTCCAATGATGGTTGCGGTGTGATTTGGATAGGTTAATGTGATGTTCTTCCAAACAACGCTGGGTTGTTCATCGATGAGGAAGTCACCAGTTGCATTCATGGGGAAAATAGTGCCGTTTTCATTCGTGATTATCGCATTTGCACTAATATTGCAGAGTCCTGGTGCAGTATAGAAGGTATAGTATCCTTCTGAAGTAGGAAGGGTACTTTTATCAAGACTATGATATCCATCTGTCCAATCAAGGTAAACATAGAGCAATTGAAAATCACGTGCGTATTCTTTTCGTGTCATGATCTGTTGTAGTACGGTGGTTGTGTCGAATGGACCGTCCCCGATGGTGGAATATCCTTTGTCATCTGCTAGTTCGTAGTTAGCGGTAATACTTGGGACCGCACAAGCTCCAACGATCACAACTAACAGAACTAATGCTTCACTGTATTTGTTTATTTGTTTGTTCATCTGGTTATTTCCTCCTCGTAAAAAAATATCAGAAGAGATAATATATTAAAATAATATAAAGGTTTTGTCATATTTTAATATTAACATTAAT
>JAFGML010000037.1 GCA_016927555.1 Thermoplasmatota archaeon | reverse complement strand
TTCACGGGTCACACCAGTGGTTTTTTTTGCTCTCTTCACATCAGTACGAAGGTTAACTGCATCTTGGAGCACCGAGTGAAAAGTCCCTAAGGATGCATGGTACTTGGAGAGGTACTCTTGTTCGATTTGACCAGGGGTCGGGATGAAGAGGGCTTTGACGCCAACGACTGCGACATCCATGAGCGTGGAGTACCCGGAGCGGGAGATGACAAGTTTTGTCTTATTCAACAGTTCCTCTCGTAGGTCCTTGCTGACAAAGGAGTACATCGTCATCTGCTTCTTTCGCACCACTGAATACTTCTCTGCTTTCCCTAAGGTGACGACCACGTTTCCATCCAGCTCATGGGCTTGGTCGACGAGTGCTTTTTCAAGGTAGCTTCGCTGTGGCTCCGGACCTGAGATGGAGATGAGGTAGTCAATGTCTTTGATCCCTGGTCGTTTCGTAAAATCAGACAGCACTCCGACGTAGTGAAGTGCGTCTTCGTCGATGCGTGCGAGGTCGTGAGAGAGGTCCCCTGAGAGGTTGTTTTCTCTGAAATCGGGGACCATCACTGCGACAAAGCGTTTGAAGAAAAACATGTTGAAGCGTTCCATCGCCCGCTCAAACACCTTGATGTCCATGGGGTTCATGATGCGCATCTGATGCGACATGAACAGGGAGGGTATCTTCTTGCTGTACATGTCGTAGCGTGCATCGGAGATGATGCAGTCGTACTGCTTCTTGTCAAGGATCTTCTGGAGTGCTGCGAGTCCATCCTCGATGCGTTTGATGAACACCGGCCAGTAGACCATGCTCTTTGCGAGGAACTGCCTGGTGTTCTCAGAGAGCAGCAGGGGGTAGTCAGGGATGTCCACGTAGGTGGCAGTCTCACCGAGCTCGTGTTTCAGCACCTCAAGGCTCCTGCCATTCGAAATCACTGTGACGCTGTGGTGCTCGGCGATGAGCCTGCGGATGACTGGTAACGATCGTGTCGCATGACCCAGGCCCCATGAGCAAACGCCGTACACTATCTCCATCAGGGGTATTGTATTTTTCACCCCGTTATATAGCTACCGAAAACATGAGTTTTTATAGACGGTTTATTATGTCCACCAGGGCGTTCAATGAACTGGAGAGAGAAGCTGACACGTGTGACGCATCAGAACAACAGCCTGCTGTGTGTTGGTCTTGACACTGACGCAAAAAAAATACCACCGTTCCTCATAGAATCGAGTGCAACCCCGCTGTTTGAGTTCAACAAAGCCATCATTGATGCGACAAAGGATCTGGTCTGCGCGTACAAGCTGAACATGGCGTTTTACGAAGCAGAGGGACTGAAAGGTATGGAGGCGTTAGAACGCACTGTTCGCTACATTCCCAAGAATATCTTCGTCATTCTGGATGGAAAACGAAATGACATTGGCAACACCGCACAGAAGTATGCCCATGCTCTCTTCGAGACCCTGCACGCTGATGCAGTGACCATAAACCCATATTTAGGAAAAGATGGCATTGCCCCATTTCTTGAGTACAAAGACAAATGTAGTTTCATCCTCTGTCGTACGTCAAATCCCTCTGCCCATGACTTCCAGGACCTCACCGTCCTCACAGCACCACTCTACCAGGTTGTCGCGAAAAAGATACGCGAGTGGAACACCAATAACAACTGTGGTGCGGTGGTCGGAGCTACCTACCCTGAGGAGCTCAAAGTGGTTCGCGGCATCCTTGGAGATGACATCCCCCTGCTCATCCCAGGTATTGGGAAGCAGGGCGGCGACATTGAAAAGACCATACAGAACGGAACAAACACAGACGGAGAGATGGCTATCATCAACTCCTCACGAGACATCATCTTTGCTGGCAAGAGTCAGGACTTTGCCGATCATTCCCGCAAGAAAGCAGAAGCATTACGGAATGACATTAATACCCACCGTCCTTAACACCAGCAGCACAACCTTAATTAATCACCACGGGTATCATTTTTCTATCCTTGATACGAAGATCTCCATGACAGCATGATTGGAGAAGCAAGTTCAAGGGTACAGTTGATGTCGATTAGGGTCCCTGTTTGATCCAGCTGACGAAGAGTCCAGAGATGACAACGAGGATAACCGCGATATCATACAGCTGTCGCGAGAAGCGTTGCAGGATTCTCCCGCTGCTGCTTACTGTGGAGAATGCTGTGTCACCACACCCAACACACCTTTGTGGTATTGTGTTGGGTGACAGCGACAAAAAACATCGTGTTACGAGCCTTTGTGTCCCTCTCTCTTTTTTTTAGATAAGATTATAATATTATAAGAGATACTTAGTACACCATGGAAGTCGGGGGATCAATCCTGACTCAGGAGGAAAATTCTTCGTTACGTGTGAGACAATATGCTCAAATAAAAACGAAAAGCTTATAGATATGAGGTAGGTTTTACGGCTGAAAAATTCATCTCTCATATAAAAAAATTTCGATTACAGGAGAGTCTCAAGAAAGAAAACATAACTGTGGGAGTGGTTATTCTCTCATACCCAAAAGTACTGTGCCGTTGGTGAGGAAGCAGGATAATGAAAATCGCAATGATCGGCTGGGAATACCCACCATACAAAGTGGGAGGCTTAGGTACCCATTGCTATGGGCTGACGCATGGCCTTGCCGATAAGAATGTTCAGATTGACTTCTACATGCCGAAGTTACGACAAAAAGTCGCCAGTGACAACAAGAACATTAATATCATAGAGGTCGGAGAAACCACCATATTTCCCTACGACCGTCCTGATGACAAAGAGCTAGGTGGCAGGTTCTTTGATGCAGTGTACCGCTACAATGACCTTGTCGTACAACGTGTGAAAGGGAGATATGATGTGATTCACTGCCATGACTGGCTGACGATGAAAGCAGCAGTGCAGTTGAAAGAGACACTCGGTGTTCCCCTTGTGCTCACCGTTCACTCGACAGAGTACGACCGGTCAGGCTGGATCTATCCAAACCAATGGTTCATTGACATCGAGAAAGAAGGGATGCAGAAAGCAGACCGTATCATCGCGGTCAGTGAGTTCACTAAACGAGTCATTGTCGAGAAATACGGCATCAACCCTAATAAAATCACTGTTGTTCATAACGCGGTCTACCCCATTGGAGAAGGCGAGAAGAAGAACCTCGTGCTCTTCCTTGGTCGGTTGACGATTCAGAAAGGACCTGAGTTCTTCTTGAAATCCGCAAAGAAGGTCTTGGAGTACGAAGACGCGAGATTTGTCATCGCAGGCATGGGTGACATGCTGCCGAAGTTAATCGAGCAAGCCGTGCACCTCGGAATCTCCAATAAAGTCATTTTCACAGGAAAACTCACTGAAGAAGAAGTCCAACATATCTATCAAATCTCCAGCATCTACGTGATGCCCTCGGTCAGTGAGCCGTTTGGCATTACTGCGCTGGAAGCGATCTCCGCAGGGACGCCGACCATTGTGTCAAAAACCGCTGGCGTCTCCGAGGTGCTGAAGAATTGTTTCCGGGTTGACTTCTGGGATACCGATGAGATGGCAAACAAGATTATAGCGCTGTTACGCTATCAAAGTCTGCATGAGACGATGAGGCAAAGTTCAAAAAGGGAAATACAATTATTTACCTGGGATCGCGTCGCAGAAAAAACACTAGCGGTCTACAGGGGTCTCATGTAACATGCCGTCCATCTGTATGTACTTTGAGGTGCATCAACCTTTCCGGTTGAATCATTTCTCGGTGTTTAATATCGGGCATACCCATGATGCCCACTCCACCTATTTCAATCACCATCTGAACCAGAAGATTTTCGAAAAAGTCGCTAGTAAATGTTACCTCCCAACGAATAACCTGCTCCTAGATTTGATTCGTCAGTACGACGGCCGCTTCCGTATCTCCTATAGCCTGACAGGGACGTTTGTGGAGTACTGTGAGAAGTACCTCCCTGAGCTTCTCGAGAGTTTTAAGGAGCTGTTTAACACTGGTGCCGTCGATCTCATCGAAGAGACGTACTTCCATTCTCTCTCTGGGTTGTACGATGATTTAGATGAGTTTGAGGATCAGGTGAAGATGCATCAGAAGATGATCAAACGGGTCTTCAACTACAAGCCCAAGGTGTTTCGCAACACCGAGGCGATCTACGACAACCGCATCGCCCAGAAAGTCGCCAGCCTCGGCTATAAAGGGATTATAACGGAAGGAACAGAGAGGATCCTGGGATGGCGCTCCCCGAACTTTCTCTACAAACCCACGAATACCAACTTGAAGGTGTTGCTGCGAAACTACAAACTCAGTGACGACATCGGCTTTCGTTTCTCCTCCCGCAACTGGCCAGGGTTCCCCCTCACCGCGGACAAGTACGCGAACTGGATGTCGAACTCCTTTGGTGATGTGATTAACCTCTTCATGGACTACGAGACGTTTGGTGAGCACCAATGGACGGAGACCGGGATCTTTGAATTCCTCAGGCATCTCCCTGGTGAAGCTCTGAAACATGAGAGCCTTGATTTCGCAACCGTCAGTGAGGCAGTAGAGCGCTACAACGCAGTCGGCGACCTTGATGTCCCCTGGGCGATCTCCTGGGCAGACGAAGACCGAAATGTCTCAACATGGCTAGGCAACAACATGCAGATCGCCTGCTTCAACGAACTGAAAGATATCGGACAAAAACTTAAAAGGAAGGGGGATAGGGATTTACTGTACGTCTGGCGGCTCCTCCAGACATCGGATCATCTCTACTACATCTCCACCAAGGGCTTTGAGGATGGCACCGTCCACGCGTACTTCAGCCCCTATGAAGCACCCTATGATGGGTTTATTAACTACATGAACATTCTACAGGATTTAAAGGAAAAAGCTGAATCACGGTGAGGAGACACCATTAACCATGAAAATCGTCCATTTTTCCTGGGAGTTTCCACCAGTGCTGTTTGGTGGCCTTGGCACATTCGCCACGGAGATTACACAAAAACAAGTCGCCTTCGGCCATGACGTCACCGTGTTTTCCTTAAACCAGGATAATAAACATCCCACCTCTGATCACTACAACGGTGTCGAAGTCTATCGACCAAAGATGCTGGACCTCAGTCGGATGTTCCACCTCTGCGTTGACCATGACCTCCGCTCCTGGGGGCCGTACTTCCAGTTCTTTGCTGACGTCCTTAGCTACAACATCATGTCAGCCTCTCAGCTGACGAATCTCCTTGTTCGAAAAAATGGGCGTTCCTTCCATATCATCGATGCCCATGACTGGCTAGGTGTCATGGGCGGTATTGTCGCAAAAAAAGAACTCAACCTCCCGTTGATCTTCCATGTCCACTCCACCGAAGTCGGACGATCTGTCGGACGAGGGTCACATACCATTAAAGACATCGAGTTTGAAGGTGGTCAAGCCGCAGACTGCGTCATCACCGTGTCTGATGCCATGGCCGATGAACTCCTGCGTCTGGGATTTCCACACGACAAGATACGGCCTTGTTGGAATGGTGTTGATCCAGCGAAATACGATCCTGGAAGGATATCACAGGAGCAGAGACTCGCACTCCGGAGGCACTACGGTGTTCAGGACCATGAGACCCTTCTCTTTTTCATTGGTCGTCTCGTCACCGTCAAGGGAGCAGATAAACTCATACGAGCCATGCCACAAGTCATCGCTAACTTTCCTAACACCAAACTACTCATCCTTGGCATCGGTGACATGGAGCATGACCTCCGCCACCTCGCGGATAGCCTTGGTATCCATGACAAAGTGATTTTCCGCACTGAGTTTGTCAATGAAGAAGAACGAATACGACACTACGCCGCAGCAGATGTGGTTATCCTTCCCTCCCTTTATGAGCCATTTGGCATCGTCTGCACCGAAGCAATGTCTATGGCAAAACCAACTGTCGTAGGGGCACGAGGAACCAACGGCATGCGCGAGCAGATTATCCCGTCTGGCGAGAAGCAATGCGGCGTTCACATCAACCCCTTTGAACCAAAAGACATTTCCTGGGGCATCATCCAAGTCCTACAACAACAAGACAAAGGCGTCCGCTGGGGGCACAACGCGCGACAACGTGTCCTTGACGAGTTCAGCTGGGACGCAGTCACACGACGCACCCTTGCCATTTACCAAGAATTCGTACAATAACTTTTATGTTCTCATTCGTGTTACCCTTCTACGGTGAGGAAGTAGTTTATGCGCGAGTGGATCGTCACAAATGGACTCGGCAGCTACGCATCGTTAACCTACACAGGTGAAACCACCAGTAAGTTCCATGGCCTGCTGGTTGCCAGTTTAGAGCCACCAACACAACGATGGATGTTTGTCTCCAATATTGATGATTGTGTACACATCAAAGATAAGGTGTACTCCCTCAAAGACTATAAACCGAAGTTCATGTTCGATTTCTTTCCGTCTCTCCTCTACAACATCGATGGAGTGCACATTCAAAAAACATTTTTCATGCAGTACGCAAAGAACACCACGCTCATTAAATATAAAGTAGACACCACACAAACTATGGTTATGTCCCATACGCCTGTTGTGAACTCCCGGCATTTCTATGATATGACCTCACCAGGGTCCGTGTCCTTTACCCAAGACGTCATCGACGATGGTGTCCTAGTCAAACCAAGTAACAGCAACAAAGTTCTCCGGTGCACGCTGAAAAACTCTGGTTATCTGCCCGATGGATACTGGGAGGAGTCCTTTTACTTCAAAGACAAAGCACGATATGATTCCTGGAGAGACCACAGGTTTCACATCGGTGAATTTCAGATGCCTCTCAAACAATCAGCTGACTATTACATTGTCTGTACCCTTGAGGAAGGACCCCAGGACGATCCCACGCACATCTACGAAGCAGAAATGCAACGGAAACAACGGATACTCGCACATAGCCTACTCCCCATGACGTTCGATAAACTCGTGTTAGCAACTGATGCATTTCTCGTCAAGAAAGGTACAGGAAACTCCATTGTCGCAGGGTACCACTGGTTCAGTGACTGGGGACGTGACACCCTCATCGCACTGCCGGGTATTGCACTTGTGACGAGGCGGTTCGATGAGGCAAAGCAGATACTCCGCAGCTTCGCTCAGTATTGTCGAAACGGGTTGATTCCTAACGTGTTTGGTGAGCGAGATGCTCAACCTGCGTATAACACAGTTGATGCCTCGTTGTGGTTTATTGATCGCCTGTACCAGTACCTGAAATACACCAATGATCTGCGCTTCGCAGAAGAGATGTGGCCAACACTCCAATCAATAATTGAATCATACCTCCACGGCACAGACTACGCTATACACATGGATCATGATTTTCTCATCAGCCATGGGGAAGGACTCACCTGGATGGATGTGAAAATCGGTGATGCGTACGCAACACCACGGGCTAAAAAAGCTGTGGAAATCCAAGCCTTGTGGTACAATGCTGTGCAAATCATGAACACCCTTGCGCCTCTCCTTGGGAAAGAGAACCACTATACTGAGTTGGCACGCAATATCAAAGACAGTTTCCAGCAGCAATACGACCAGCCCTATGATGTTATTGATACCAAAGACCTTTCGATGCGCCCAAACCAAATCTTCCTTGTCTCCCTTGACCATACCATGGTTGATCAGGCAATGCAAGAGCGGATCGTGGCTGATGTGCAGAAACATTTAGTGTCCATTTTCGGATTACGCACCCTTGCTCCCCATGATCCACAGTACAAAGGAACCTACCTTGGGAATTACCACAGAGACCTCGCGTATCACAACGGCACGGTCTGGCCTTGGCTGCTTGGCCCCTTCATCAAAGCATACATCAAGGTACACCACTCTGAGCCTGCGCAACGACAGTACGCGTACCATCAGTTCCTGCAACCCATGATGGAGTTGTATGGAGACTCCTGGGATGGATCCGTGCACGAAATCTTCGATGGCGATTCACCGCACACGCCGCAAGGCTGCATCACGCAGGCATGGAGCGTTGCAGAGCTCTTACGTACCTGGGTAGAAGACATCGAAGGAATCAAACCAAAATACGAGCCTCTCTTATTACATGAAATAGGCGTTTAAGACGTACTGCTCCATCATTCTATTGGTATTGAAGAACGATGCGTTGATAGCGATGCAGCTCCTCATGGTACGAATCCAGTTATCCCGGTCGTTATAGAACTTCGGGATGATCCACGTCTCCAGTTTATTGTACAAATCATTGCGGTCGTTCTCATCATCAGACTCGCGTTCATTTGATTTCCTGGTCCCAATCGCCCAGCCGGTGATGTTCTCCACCCGGCCCTCAATCCACCAGCCATCCAGCGTACTGACCTGTGGCACGCCGTTGTGCGCTGCTTTCATCCCTGATGTTCCTGAGGCCTCCTGCGGTCGACGAGGTGTGTTCAACCAG
Source organism: Thermoplasmatota archaeon (assembly GCA_016927555.1). Classification (GTDB taxonomy): domain Archaea; phylum Thermoplasmatota; class E2; order DHVEG-1; family DHVEG-1; genus SM1-50. The sequence continues at coordinate 13,701 of JAFGML010000037.1, read as the reverse complement.
ACGTCAACCCCAGAGGTCATCAGCTTCCCAATCGCCATATCATAATTATGAATGAACGCGATGTTTACTTTTCCTTTGATGGTTTTCATCGCAGAAAATATCCGTTTAATGGTGTCCTTCCCAGAGCCGTCTTTCGGGTGTGCTTTCCCTGCATAGATGATTTGAATGGGACCCGCCTTCTCTGCGATACTCATGAGCCGTGCTGGATCTGAGATCAGCAGCTCGGGTCGTTTGTAGGCCGTTTGCCTGCGGGCAAAACCAATAGTAAAATAATCGTAGTTCATCCCTACGTTGTACCGGTTGTTCACAAAATCAATCAGCTTCTTTTTTGTCTCCATATGGGCTGACCAGATATCGGCTTTGTCAATACCAAACGCTGCTCGTAACGTGTACGGGTCAGAACGCCAGCCCGGGAGGTACTTATCGAACACCCGTTGGAACGGCTCAGACACCCAGGTTGGCGTATGGACACCGTTGGTGATGGAATCAATAGCATACCCGGGAAACATCATACGTGAGACCTCACCGTGTTTCTTCGCGACACCATTCACATAGTGGCTGAAGAACAACGCGAGGCGAGTCATGTTCAACTTATTCTCAAAGGTGAATTCGTGCAAAAGAGAATTCGGGAGTAACTCACCAATCATGGATTGAGCCAGTGGCAAATCAAATTGATCATGGCCAGCAGCAACCGGTGTATGCGTCGTAAACACACACTGCTCCCTGACCCTCTCAACGTCTTTGAGCTGGTCGTACAACTCGAGCGTGCCAAGAGCAGCGTGCCCCTCGTTCATGTGGTACTTGTCAATGGTGCGATACCCCAGTGCCTCTATCGCACGCACCCCACCGATACCCAGCACGATTTCTTGGGCTAAGCGGTACTTCGAGTCACCCCCATAGAGGTACTTGGTAATCTCCCTATCGCTGCTTGCGTTCTCCTCAATGTTCGTATCCAGGAAAAACACCGGGACGACGTACCCCCCTGTGCCCTGCACGGGGTAGTACCAAATCCGAATCTTGACGTCACGTCCTTCTAGCTTCACATTGGTCTTGGCCGGCAGGAGTTTTAAAAAATCATTGATATTAAAATTGTAGGGGCGTTCGAGCTGATTGCCATCAGCATCGATCTCCTGGTAGAAGTACCCTTTCTCTGACAGCAATGTCACTCCTACAATAGGGACGTTGAGGTCAGCGCTTGACTTCAGGGTGTCCCCCGCCAGGATGCCCAGGCCGCCACTGTACGTAGGGATGTGCTCATCAATCCCGATTTCCATGGAAAAGTACGCGATTTTTGGTTTTCCCGTATGACGTACACCATTATTTGCTTCTGTATGCAGTTCTACTGTTGCTGTCTCCATAGCTCTCCCTTCCACCTTCTAGATTCTGTTGCGTGCTGTGAGATGCTACTCTAAAACCATAGGTTGTTTATTTGTTTTTCTCCTCTTCTCTTTCCTCTAGTCGAACATGATGCCGTCGTACTCCTGCTGGTCTTCTCTTTTCCGGTCTGTGGAGTGTTTAATGATTTTTCGCTGTTGTTTCAATCCCACAAACTGAAAATCGTTTCGTATCAAACGAACGTAGGTTTTACCAGGGAGCGGCTCCAGTTTCACGATTCCTTTGACTACAAACTTCTGTAACACCCACTCGACTTCTTTGCGTGAAATGTGGAGGTGGACGGCAAGCTGCGCGGTGGTGATCGGATAGATCTTTTGCAAGACTTTGATGAGGTGCTCCTCAATAGACCCTCTCGTTATTTCAATCATACCGTCGCCATTGTCTAGAGGCACTCGTATGCGCGTATCCCTTTTCTATCATTCTTGAATAGCTGTTTGACGTCCTCCTGCATTTCAGGAGGATACCCCTCAGGGAACTGGATGCAGCCTTTGCAGACATTAAAACCAATGGCTTTCTGCAGACTCTCTCTGCTGATGTACCCCAGAGACTCTGCTCCGATTTCCTTGGCTATCTGATCTGATGATTTCAGAGAACCATCAGTATTTCGTGCGATGAACTCCTTCTTACTGCGCATGTCTATGCCGAGGTAGCAGGGCGCGATGAGGGGAGGGCAGCCGATTCTCACATGTACTTCCTTTGCCCCAGCGTTTTTCATCCCATGGATAATCTTCCGAATGTTGGTGCCACGGACGATGGAATCATCCACGAGCACCACCCGTTTCTCCTCCAGCACGGCTCGGAGGAACGAGAGTCCTTCTTCCACGACCTTCTCACGATGCTCCTGGGTCTGCTGGATGAATGATCGCTCATCTTTATCCTTCATGATGCCTTCGTCAAGGGGAATCCCTGATTCTCGTGAGTACCCAATCGCATACCGTCTCCCTGACTCTGGCACGGGGATCACCATGTCCGCATCAGCTGGTTGCTCTTTGGCCAGTAAGCGCCCTAGTTCCTCACGGGTTTTGTGAATAGAGCGCCCGTTGATCCGTGAGTCTGGTTTAGCGAAGTACACAAATTCAAACATACAGGGGAGTTCTGGTTTTTTGACGATTTGTTTTTCAAAGATAATTCCCTTTGGGTCAATGACAATCACAGAGCCACCAGGGATATCTTTCACATACTCAAAATTAATTTTTTTGAACACCCGTGTCTCTGATGCAAGGCAGTAGGTCCCATCGGATTTTCCCAGTGCGAGTGGCCGTATTTTCCGTGGATCTGTTATTGCGAAGAGGTAGGGTTTTTCCCCTGAGTCAGCGATGTACAGCACAGAATAGCTGCCTTTGATTTTCTGCATGACCTGTTCACAGGCAGAAAAAATCACTTCAGGACTCAACTCCTTTTTATATAACTGGTCTGCCATAGGGAGCAGGAGCCATTGGATGTCACAGTCTGTCCGGGGTCTTCGCTCTGTTATCAGGGGTAGTTCACTGCAGTTGTAAATGTTGCCGTTGTGAACCGCAGCTAGAAAAGGGTTGACGAGGTACTCTGGTTGCGCATTCTTCTTCAGAGATTCGATATCGTCCATGCCTGCGGTCGAATACCGGGTGTGCCCGATGCCGATGTTTCCCTCCCGGTTGATTTTTTTCTCCTCGTTAAACACCTCGCGTACGAGCCCCGCATCCTTCGTGACATGGATATTCCCATCGTATGTCAACATGCCTGCTGAGGATTGTCCACGATGCTGGATGGTAATTAGACTATGGTAGATGAGATGTGATACCGGTCGTTCGCCAATCATGCCGATGATGCCGCACATGTGTCAACTGCAATTGAGAGTAGATTATTTATACATTTTCAGTCCTCCGAGGTGCAACGAGAGGGCTTTATTGAGTGGATCTGGTTCTCTGCAGTCAATTTGTCTTCTCCTGATGGATTTATAAACGTTTAAAATGCATCTCTTTTTTTTGAACAAAGTAAAAATTTTTTATAGGTAATTGTTGTTACGTTCATATCAGAATGGTGAAAATTGATTCTAAAGATCGCGAAATCCTCTACCAACTCGATCTTGATTCTCGGCAGTCGTTTGCAAAAATAGGAAAAAAAGTAGGGCTCTCAAAAACGGTTGTGGCGTACCGTGTGAACAAGCTCATTGAAAATAACATTATCAAAACATTCTACACCGTCATCGATGCCTTCAAACTCGGGTACATCAGCTTTCGCATCTACCTTGTGTACCAGTACATGACGAAGGAGAAAGAACAGGAAATTATTCGGTACTTCACCAGTCAAAAACTGAACTGGTGGACGATTTCTGCGGAAGGTCGTTTTGATCTCGCGGTCATCATGTGGGTCAAGGACATCAATGAGTTCTACTCGTTCTGGGAGGAAACCCTTCGTCGCTTCCGGGATTACTTCCTGGAACAACAGTTCTCTGTCTATATTCAACTGTATAGCTACCGCCACTCCTATCTGCTCGATGATAAACATAAATCCGATCGCACGAAGTTTGAAATCACTGGTGGAGGCATAAGAGCAGAAATCGATGAGCTTGACTTCCGACTGTTACGTCTGATTGCTCCGCAGGCACGCATGCCTATCAAGGATATCGCCCAGCAGCTCCACACCACTGTGGCAGTCGTGAACTATCGGCTGAAAAAATTGATGAAAGAGCGAGTCATTCAGGGATTCCGAACAGACATTGATTTTGGGAAACTTGGGTATCAATTCTTCAAAGCAGACATCGATTTGAAGGATTACAAGCAACGAGGGAAAATCATCAACTACGCGAAGACCAATCCGCATCTCGTCCGCATCGACAAATCCGTCGGTATCTCAGACCTCGAACTGGAGTACCACGTGTTAAGCCTCGAGCAGTTCCATGAGATCATGAAGGATTTGATTAACAAGTTCCCTGATGTCATCAAAAAATACAAGTACGTGTACTCCTCAAAACTGCACAAGATGAACTACATGCCAGAGGCCTAAGTCGCTCTATGATGATGAGTACCCTCCAATGCGGAGGCTGGGATCCCCAAACAGGACCCACTGCTCAATGGTTTTCGCATCGCTACGGTTGTCCATTCCCGGGTAGATGTCCAGGTACTTCGTGATCGCAGCACCCCAAGCGTCGCCCAGCGTCTTCATGCCGTTGACACCGTATGCTTTAAAGAATTGTGTCTGCAGGTACCCCCCGAGTGCCTCTACGCAGTCAGGTTCATTGACCATATCGCCATCGAGATCACCGACCTCGCCACCCGCCTCGTACCCTAATCCCGTGCTGCCAATGGTGGCAATCGCACCGGTCCTGGGTTTCACTGTCAACGCCCAGCTCCAGCACTCCGGGATTGGCAGCCCATAGGACCACATGGACCGCACGTTCCGTGGGTCTGTCATTGTTCGTAAGACCGTTACGTTGCATTGGCTGCAGTGGCACCCTCCGACGATGCAAATGGGTAGCCGATTCGTATTGTGAATGAGGGGGAAGTCGTAGATCGACAGGCCACCGTCTTCGATGAGCTCCTCAAACTCACTGGGCCAGCAGGTGTTCCACCACGCCGGAGAGGCGTGCCCATCAAAGAAGACAAACCCGCATCCCTCGTTCATCTCTCGTACAATATTTGTTGTCAACGGGGTTTCCAAAGGACTGCTGTCGCGGAACGAGGCGTACAATCGCTGAGGTGAAAATCCAGGCATGTACGAGAGCACCTTCTCACCAATCAACTCTCCTTCATTGTAGTCGGTGCCTTGGTCATCGTACGGGTCTCCGCCGACTACCACTATTGTCTGAAACCAGGAGGGATCCGCCGGGTTTTTCTCATAGGTGATGATCTTCGTCACCATCTGAGAGACTTCAACGATGTTACGGCAAGGAAGCCGCCCAAGGTACACATCCGGGTAAAAATCAATCTCATCGGTGAACTCATCCAGGTGAGGATACCGTGAGGGGTTCGACCAGCCTCCAAAGACCCCGTCACCATTGGAATCCCAGCTGCAAAACAGCCCTTGGCTGGTGAACACATCGGCGTAGTATAAATCACTAATGAACCCTGGGTCGAAGAGGATGCCGATGTCTTGCAGGTTTGAATACCGGACAGGGAGGTACCAGTCCCTGGTCCCCTCGTTGATGTCGTCCCTGGGTTTTCCTGCAAGGTGGGATTTCATACCACCGACAAGCAGGATGTACTTCGTCCCCCAGTTCTGTATGGCATCAGAGATGAAGTATTTGATTTGCTCTGGTCGATCCGCACCCGGGTACTGCCGGTAGATGTCAGTAAGGGTCACGATGGTGGTATGCACACCAAACTCGTTTTTATGAGCGGCGAGTCGTTGCAATGGCCTGGTGAACTGTGTAGGGGTGATAATGACCAAATCAAAGATGCTCGTCGTGGGTATCAGCGGCTTGGATGGTTGATCATAGGTAATAGTCACCTCACAGCTATCGATATACAGGAGGCTGTCTTCTGCAGGGTTATAGCGAGCTGGGAACACCCGCAGCGTGAAGAACGTGACATGCTCCCCTTGGGTATTCAACCCGCCGCCCGTGGAATACGCGTACCACTCAGCCGGATAGCACGCCTCTGAGGTGTAGATACTCTCGTCTCTGGCGAGTACATCGTGGTCCGCTGCCTCTCTACGAAATGGGTACGGGGCTGGAGTAATTTTTTTCGACAGAGGTAGCATGTGGGGAGTTCCACTAAAGAACGTGACCGTGTGAATCGTTGAGCCAAACGGCAACTCTATGGTCGTTGTGTACAACGGAAGCACTGGTTTTCCCGCGTCGTACACACATGCTGGCGCCCCATCCATTTCCACGTGGACGTACTCTCCGTTGTCAAGAAAGTACGGTTGTTGAAATGTCATACACAGTGATTCTGTGGAGCAGCGCTCTTCCATCGTCACGCCCACAGCCATGATACTGCTAGACAGTAACATACCTACGATGAGAAGCGTCGCCTCTTTCATAAAACCTTTTCCTCAAAAAAAACGTAGTACACATCCTCCTTATAACAATTCCTATGAGAAAGTATAGCACCAGGGGTACCACGATGTAGATAGTATTACGGAAGCAACTGCGGCCTGAGGCGATAAAAACAATAGAAAAATTTCTTGTTCAGTATGGGGTATCGGAAAGCGATACACCATCTGTTGAGGAGAAGGAGGAGGAAAGGGAAACCAGTCTGTGAAAAGAGCGTGACTACTCCTTTAACTGTGATGTCTGTTTTCCCATGATGTTCTCCAGGTCCGCTTCTGTGTTCTATCGTGTTACCCCCTGTGGTGCCATGACTTCATATTTTCCCCATGGCACACTGAGCGTCACCAAATGTAATAAAGGTTCCCTCCTTGAATTTGGCCAAACACCCAACAGACTGTTACAAAATATCATTTCGTCCAAAAACAGAAAAAAACATACAACAGGCTGTGGTGTCCGCTATCGTACTGGCTGATACCGAAGTACAACCCCTGGACCGAGGCGTTTGGAGGTTACTAACCGCAGTGGGATCACATGCTGTTCGTCTTTGATACCTGTTCCATCAGCGACGGTTGGCGTGTGCTTCCCCCCGATGACATACGGGCCAATGTAGATGTACATATCATCAACGATCTGATGGTGTAAACACTCCCATATCACCGTCCCGCCTCCTTCGACTAACACTGAACGAACCCCTCGTTGCCAGAGAAGATCCACCACCTGATGGAGATCAAGCAAACCGGATTTCGTTGTCTTACAGCTCACAACCTCGATGTGTGAACCAGTGAATCGTTTTGTCTTTCCCGATCCAGTGATAATCAACGTCTTTGCCACAGAATTCAGCACCTGTGCATGGGCCGGTGTTCGTGCCTTACTATCCAGCACCACCCGCAACGGTTGCTTAGGATGAGGGACGTACTGCTCCTTGACCGTGAGTTTCGGGTCATCTGTTAAGATGGTGCCAACGCCAACCAGTACCGCATCGGACTGATGACGCAGCCGGTACATCCGCTTGATGTCCTCATCGCAGGAAATACGCATCTGTGCTCGTGTCGGAAGCGCGATTTTTCCATCTGCTGACATCGCGCAATTCACGGTAACATGGGGTCTTTTCATTGCCGCTCACTTCGGGTACAAGGGACAGGTTTTTTTGTTCTCTGGGCAGAAGTGTTTCGTTTTACACGACGGACCAGCGTTTTTGAAAATCACAGGAGCAACTTTCCGTACTTCAGCAAGCATTCTATTGGCCAGCAACCGGATCTCCCACTGGGCGTGCAGGCAGCAGCGAAGGTCAAAGAAATTCAGAAGAGACCGTGCGTTCATCGTCACCATGATATTTGTACACGTCGCGTTCGGCAGCACGTAGCGTGCATCCTCTGCAGGGATCCCCAGGGTCAACAACTTGTTGTACTGCTCCCATATGACCTGCATGGTGTCCTCATAGGCCTGCTTCATCCTCTTGCTCTTTGCAATAGTAGGGGGGACCACATAGTTTGGATCCGTCAGGTTCACGTACCGCTGGCTCTGCTGAGAGTAACTCGCGATACGATGCCGCACCAACTGATGTGTCAGCGATCGACTCACATCACTAATTGCAAAGGTAAACGAGGAGTGTTCGATCACACTGGTGTGACCGAGCTTCATGACCTGCCGCAAAACCTTGGAGAGCTCCTGCGCGGGTATCTGGCTGAGATCCTCTGGTTTCTTCTTACTGTGCGTCAGGGTTGCTGCCATGGCGGCCAGTGTTTCAGGGTTCGCGGTAAACCCAATGAGTTTCACATTCATACAAGGTCCCCATGTCACCACATATCGCCACCCTGTTTAAGAGTTTTTAGAAACCAAGGATGCACAGGGAACAACACAACAGGAAAACTCCTATTTACTTCCCTTAGAAAAAAACCCAAGTTTTTAAAAAGCAGATATAGTTACCTCTCTCAAAAATGCCAAGGGAGGCAACCATGAAGACATTTGTCGTTACGACCATTGTGAGTTTCATCATCTATCTCCTCTTGACCACAGGCAGCGGCTCAGAGGTGCTAGGACTCTGGAGCTACATCGAGCTGCTCTTCGGGCTCCTCCTCTCGTGTGTTGTTGGAGGAGTCGCACACCACCTCTTTATCAAGGAGAGCTTTCGAATGGCAAATCCAGTACGCTGGATTCTGTTCCTTGGGTATCTCATCGGCCCCTTTTTTGTTGCACTGGCCAAAGCCAATCTTGATGTCGCCTACCGTGTCATCACCGGCAAGATTAACCCTGCCATCGTCAAAATCTCCCCTGGGCTCAAGACGGATTTCGGCATCACCATGCTAGCAAACTCCATCACCCTTACTCCCGGCACTTTAAGCGTCGATATTGACGAGGATTCCAATGACTTATACATCCACTGGATTAACGCTGATGTAAAAGCCCTGGAGAAAACACCGGTTGACTGCTCTTATGTCTGCGGGAAGTTTCCCAAATGGATACGGAGGATAGCAGAATGATCGACGTCTACACCACCTACCTCACCGTCGTCATCGCCCTTGCCCTCTGCGTCATCCTTGCACTGGTCCGAGTGATACGAGGACCAACAGCACCAGACCGTGTTGTCGGCGTCGACACCATTAACACCATCGTGATTGTCGGCATGGTTGCCTTTGGCATGGCATTTCGCGAGGTCATCTACATCGATGTGGCTATTGTCTACGCTTTATTATCATTCGTCTCTACCTTATTTCTTGCCAAGTACCTTGAAGGAGGGGAGTTCTAGATGATTTTCGACTACCTCATCTATGTGTTCCTTGGGATTGGTCTGTTCTTTAACGTACTTGCAGGCGTTGGGCTGCTCCGGTTCCCTGATGTCTACACCAGGTTGCATGCAGGAACAAAATGTACTACATTCGGCTCTATTTTTCTGATTGGATCGGTCATCCTGATCGGACTAAAGTTGTGGTGGGAGAAGGATACTAATGGATCAGTTCTCGCACTCCATTCCGCCCTCGCACTCGTCGCTATTTTACTGACCAACCCGGTTGGTGCTCATGCGATTGCCCGTGCTGCTCATCGCAGTGGCGTCAAACCGGTCAGAGCGATTGCTGATCACTTAGCAGAGTCACCTCCACTGCAAACAGGCGAAAAAACAGATAAGAAACAACAACCACAAGAAGAAGGAGGCAAGTAAATGGGAATTGAGATCCTCATTGCCAACGCACTCATACTGTTGTTGACTGTCATCGGCTGTATTGTTGCAGTCATACTGCGTGATTTGCTCGCAGCCGCTATTGCTCTGGGTGCCATGAGCCTGCTGCTCTCCTTGGAGTTCTACATCCTGCAGGCGCCTGATGTTGCTATTGCACAAGCAGGAGTTGGCGCGTGTCTTACAACTGCTATCATTGTGCTCACCATCAAAGGGACAAAACGCATGGAGGAGGAATAACATGGAGAAACGATTCATTGGAGGTGTGCTTGGGTTTGCGATTCTCATTGTCTTCTTCCTATTCACCGTATTCATGATTCACCCGTTTGGGGAACCCGGTGAGGTTGCCATGGACGACTACATCATCGCAAATGCTCAAGACGACACGGGGACCAACAACGCCGTGACCTCAGTGGTGTTTGACTACCGAGGATTCGATACCCTGGGGGAGGCTACGATTCTCTTTGCAGCGGTTGCAGGAGTACTGTTGGTCTTTCGGAGGTTGCACACATGAGCAGCATGTCAAAAATTGTTCGGACCATGACCAACATCCTGTTTCCCCTGACCATGATTTTTGGACTCTACGTCATCGCCCATGGTCATCTGACGCCAGGGGGAGGATTCCAGGGGGGTGCGATTGTCGCCTCAGCCTGTGCGCTCCTGGTGGTGACGTATGGCTCCCGATGGGTGTTGGGGCGTATCAAAGAGAAACGGCTCTCCACCTTTGAAAGCATTGGTGCGGTCAGTTTCATTACCCTTGCATTCCTCGGTTTGGTGTTTTCCATGGTGTTCTTCGGTAACTTCCTTGCTGGATCCAACCTGCTGTTCGGCACGACGCCAGTGACAGGTTCAACCCTTGCTGATTTCAACACAGGTGGCGTACTGCCTCTGATGAACTTTGCAGTAGGCATCAAGGTGGTTACCGGATTATTTGCCATTGTCCTCATCATGGCATACGCCAGTAGTACAAAGGAGTGGAACTCATGATTGAGTACATCCCTTACATCGCTGTGGTTGCCATGGTGTTCATTGGGTTATACGCGGTTGTCTTCCGCAGAAACCTCATTAAAATCGTCATAGGCATCACGATTATTGAAAGCGGCGTGAACCTGTTTCTCATTACCCTTGGGTACCGTGGCGGAGGCATCGCTCCCATCTACACGAGCCTTCCAGCGGGAACCACGTACCCCGAGGAAATGGTGCTGCCGGTCCCTCAGGCGTTAACACTCACCAGCATCGTCATCGGCGTTGCGGTGCTTGCCTTAATGCTGTCTTTGGTCATGCACATCTATCGGAAGTACGGCACACTTAATGTTCGCAAGATGCGGAGGTTGAAGGAATGACGCCACTGGAGTTCCTCATCGAGCAGTCCCCTGCGCTCATTGTCGCCGTCCCCTTACTGGGTGCGTTTCTCACTTCACTGATTGGCCGTGTAAACGAGAAAGCACGGAATATCTTTGCCTTGTTTATCGTCTGTCTCACTGGTGTGCTCATTGCGATTCTTGCCTCAGATGTCTTGACGTCAGGCCCCCGTCTCTACGTGTTCGGTGCACAAAACCTGCAAGTGCCGATGGTCCGGATTATCTTTGAAGTCGACAGCATGAGCATCTTCATGGCGATCATCACCATCATCCTTGCCCTGGTTGCTCTGGTGTACTCCTGGTCGTTTCTCAAGGAGTACGACGGGTTGGACAAGTTTTACACGCTTGCGTTGCTGCTGATCACCAGCACCTTGGGCATGGAGCTGACTGGTGATATGTTCAACTTCTTCGTGTTTTTGGAGATTTCCTGTATCACGTCCTGTGCGTTGATTGCGTTTTGGATTACAGAGGGAGAAGCACTGGAGGCCGCGTTTAAGTACCTCGTGATCAGCTCCATTGGTGCGTTATTCATCCTGTTTTCTATCGGTTTACTCTACGCGCAATACAACGCATTGAATATCGCGACCCTTGCTTCCGTGCTGCAGTTTTCGTTTGTCGATAAAATCATCCTGGTGTTGCTGGTCGTGGTGCTTGCCATGAAGGCAGGGGTGGTGCCCATGCACATGTGGCTGCCTGACTCCTATGGCCGCGCTCCTCCCTCAGTGATCCTCGTCATCATGGGTGCGACGCTCGCGAGTTTCTATGGGATTCTCCGGGTGATTTTCACACTGTATGGTGAGGTGTTGACAACGACGATGAGGTTTAATCTCCCCATGCATGTGCTTGTTGGCTGGTTGCTCATCGCCCTTGCCGTGGTCACGATTATCGTCGGGGTGCTCATGGCTCTCATCCAATCAGATTTCATGCGACTCATCGCGTATGTTGCGGTCGCTGAAATCGGGTACATGCTCCTTGCGGTTGGCACCGGGTTTGCCGCCTGGGGCACAGCGTACGCCACCACTGCGTTGCACGGCGGTGTGCTCCACATTCTGAACGATGCCTTAGACATCGGGTTACTGTTCCTGGTTGCTGGCGCCGTCTACTACGTCACGAAGAAGCGACTGCTGGATGACCTCGGTGGCCTTGCTCGGACCATGAAGTACACTACCGTGTTCCTCCTCATCGGGTTACTCGCGGTCGCAGGGATGCCGCCGCTTAACGGGTTTGCCTCGAAGTTTTTGATTTACGAATCTGTGTACCAGTTGAACCCGATTCTTGCGATAGTCGCTATCCTCTGCAGCATTCTGATGCTTGCTATTTTCGTCAAAGTGTTCTACGCCGCATTCCTCGGACCACAACGTAATATCACTGCCAGCACCGGACTCAAAGAAGCTCCTCGCAGCATGCTGATCGCCATGGGGGTGTTTGCGGCTGCCGCCATCTTCATCGGGTTGTTCCCGAACTACGTGCTTGACACCTTAGTCAAACCAGCGGTGAGCGCGTTACTCAACCATGCGGACTACATCGGCATGGTCATCGGAGGTGTCTAACCATGTTTGGCCTGGAAAGCGGCAGTGGCTTCTGGAACCCGGTCCTCTGGGGATGCATCATCTTCATCGCTTTTCTCCTCCTCTATGGAATCCGTGGGTTTGGACGCTCCACGTATAAGAAAGGCACTGAGCAGGAATCCTCGTTTCTCTCTGGAAACCCAGAGTCCACACCTGAGGAGATGCAGGTGAAAGCCAGTAACCTCTACTGGGGGTTCACCAGCAGCATGAAAACCTTATACAACGGGCTGCGCAGCATGCACACCGGCGATGTTGGTGACTACGTCCTCTGGTTCATCATCATCCTTGCGATCCTGTTTGTCGTCATCGGGGTGATGTAACCATGGATATTCGCATGCTCTCAGAACTCTCCATCCGTATCATCTTTGGTACTCTTGGCCTCGCTGCGTTCGGCATCATCTTTGGCTTAGTCTACAAGGGGATAGATCGGAAACTGTCTGCGCACATGCAGGGACGTATCGGACCACCACTCAGACAGCCGTTCTGGGATGTTGCAAAGCTCTTCGCTAAAGAAAACATCGTGCCACGACACGCTGTCCCCTGGTTGTTCCACCTCATTCCCCTCGTGGGGCTTCTCGTGACCATCTCAATTCTCGTGTACCTCCCGTTAGGCGGGTTCCCCCCGTTGTTCTCCTCAGCAGGGGATCTCATCGTCGTGTTATACCTGCTGATTATCCCCTCCTTAGCACTGGTGCTCGGTGGGTTTGCCTCAGGGTCACCGTACGCCGTCGTCGGAGCACAACGAGAGATGGCGACGATGATTGCCTATGAGTTCCCGCTCGCCATCCTGGTCGTCACCATCGCCTGGAAACTATTGCAGACAGGAGCAACCAATGTGTTTTCCTTCTCCACGATTGCCTCAACACCAGTCTGGAACCAGGTGTCCGGGCCGTTTGGGTTCGTCGGGTTCGCTGTCCTGCTGTTCGTCCTGCTGCTCGTCACACCAGCGGAGCTGTCAAAAATCCCGTTTGATTCACCAGAGGCAGAAACAGAGATAGCTGGCGGACTGCTCGTGGAGTACTCCGGGAGAAACCTCGCGATGTACTACCTCACTGACGGGGTGAAAACCGTGGTGATGGCCTCGATTATTGTCGCGTTATTCTTCCCGTACAACCTCTCCACGTACCTCCCAACGTACCTGGACATGGGTATGTACGTGAACATGGCACTCGACGTGGTGTTCTACCTCTTCAAAGTCTTCCTGGTCATCCTGTTCTCCGTCACCCTGATACG
>JAFGML010000036.1 GCA_016927555.1 Thermoplasmatota archaeon | reverse complement strand
TACGACCAGTTAGACCGCTTCATCGGCACAGACACCAAAATCGTCGGCATCTCATCCATGGATCCCATGGGTCTTGCCTACGTGTCCACCACGTACAACTCGTTGATCGGGTTTGGTGGTGAGGCACTCAACGCCGCGGAATTTGAACGGCTCATCACCCACCCAGCTATCCAGCGACATAAACCAAAGATCATCGTGGGTGGCGCAGGCTCCTGGCAGATCAACGACGCAGGCCTGCAGCAGCACTTCGGCATCGACGTCCTCTTCCAAGGGGAAGGTGAAGACGACATCGTCACCGTGTTCTCAAAACTCATGAAGAACGAGCCGGTGCCATCGTACTTCACTGCGAAGAAACCCAGCCGGAAGCACATTCCGCCCATCAAGCACGCGGCCTGCTACGGCATGGTGGAGATCACCCGTGGTTGTGGACGCGGCTGTCAGTTCTGCAGCCCGACCAACCGTACGAAACACTCCTTCCCTCTTGAGGACATCATGAGAGAAGTGCAGACCAACGTCGAGGGCGGGTCTCACACGATTTTTACTGTGACTGAGGACATCTTCTTGTACAAATCCAAACCAGGGTTCATCCCCAACCGCAGAGAAATCGTCAAATTGTACCAGACAATCGCCTCGTACCCTGGTGTGGACTACATCCTGCTGTCGCACGCGTCCCTGGCACCCGTGATCTACGACACCAAACTCCTGGAGGAGCTCTCCCCCATCCTGCTGGAGAAGACCCGCTGGACGCCGAAACGCACCCCTACGTATCCAAAACCGTTTGTGTCCGTGGAAGTCGGCATCGAAACCGGCAGTGTGCGCCTCATGAAGAAGTACATGAAGGGAAAAGCATTGCCGTACAGCGTTGACCACTGGCCTGAGCTTGTCGTCCAAGGTATCGGTGCCATGAACGACTACGACTGGTGGCCGCTATGCACCATCATGACCGGGCAACCAGATGAAACCGAAGACGATGTCCGGGCGACACTGGACCTCATTGACGACCTGCGGAACCATCAGGCGAAAATGTTCTACACACCCGTGTTATTCATCCCCTTGAAAGAAGCAGTACTTGGGAACTCAAGGCGCACTACTCTCAAGAACCTCACCGAGCTACAGTGGGAGGTGCTGGCACGATGCTGGCGGAACAACATCGACTTCTGGAGACCAGACATGAAGTGGATCCTCAACCCTGTGTTCTTCTTCACCCACTGGTTCTACGCCCGATGGAAACACGGGAAAAAAGCAACCATGCCTATGATGCACCTCGCAGGGTTCCCCGTGATGCAAAAGACCAATAAGCTCTGCAACCCGGAATACTGCCAGGAACCAGTTGCTGGTGAAGACGAACAATGCTTCACTTAACACTACCAGAGCTCTGGTTACCTTTTGAGGAACGCCTGGTACGCCAGGTACGCAGAGTACAGATCCACCTTGCTGGTGACCTCGTACGGAGAGTGCATGGACAGCACCGGGGCCCCTAGGTCAATGACCTCCATGCCGAGCCGTGAGAAGTACTTTGCGACCGTGCCACCACCACCCTTGTCAACCTTGCCCAGTTCACCGGTCTGCCACGGAATCTTCTCATGATCTAGTAACGCGCGGATCTGCGCGACGTACTCCGCGGAGGCGTCGTTCGCCGAGTACTTGCCACCATGGCCTGTGAACTTGGACATGACCACCCCGCTACCGAGTACTGCTGCGTTCTTCAGCTCAAAGACATCAGTGTAGTTCGGGGTGACAGCAGACTGCACATCCGCGGAGATCACCTGGGAGTTCGTCAGCACATCATCGACATCGGCCTTCGGGTCAAGCTGTTTGATGACGCTGCGCAGCAACCCGGGGGTCTGCGCCGAGGTGTTGCCCTCGCTGCCGATTTCTTCTTTGTCAACAAACAATGTTATGGCAGCGTGCGTCGGGTTACGTACATCACAGACTGCCTGTAACGCGGCGTACACACTGATGCGGTCATCCTGCCCGTACCCTCCGACCAGTGAGCGATCAAAGCCAACGTCCCGTGCCTGGAACACGGGGACTGCTTCAAGCTCCGCGGAGAGGAAATCCTGCTCGGAAATCCCGTACATGGTGTGGAGTTTCTCCAGGAGTGCTGCCTTTATTTTCTCCTTAAAATCACCTCTTGCGGGGATGCTGCCGATGACAATGTCCAGGCTTTCTGCTTTGATGGCCTCATCGATTTTCTTGGTATCCTGCACCTCATGCGACAGGTGCGGCAAGAGATCAGGGACGGAGAACACCGGGTCGCTGGGGTCTTCACCCAGTCGTAAAGGAATCGTGGTGCCGTCTTTCTTGACAATCACCCCGTGCAACGCCAAGGGGATGACGACCCAGTGGAACTTCTTGATGCCACCGTAGTAGTGCGTCTCAAACAACGCGAGATGACTGTCAGAGTCCTGGTACAATGGGACTTGCTTGAGGTCGAGACGAGGTGAATCGAGATGAGCAATCACAATGCGCAGTCCGTTTCGAATAGGAGTCTTCCCCGGGGTGAACACCGCTGCGGTCTTCTCCCTGGTGACGACATAGGTTTTTTTTGCTCTCTTGGCAGCCTGCGCTATGAGGTGTACTGCCTCGCGCTCGGTTTTCGCCTCGTTGAGAAATGTCTTGTATCCCTCGGCAAACGCCATGGCGTGTTTCAGCTGTGGTGCCGTGAACTGCTCCCAGGCTGTTGTTTTTGTGTACGCGTACTTACTCTCACCGTTCTTCATACGTCTTCCTCGGTGTACAGGTCATCATGTGAAGACATAAAAAGATACCTCACACCAAGAAAGGAAAAAAGAAAAAACAGAAGGGTATGAGCGCGCTTACCGTCTGATGATCCACACAATGACGAGGACACCAACGACGATGATGATGAGCAACACGGCGACAAAGAGGACCATTTGGTTGGACAACCCGCCTCCGTTTTCCTCACTTACAATTTTGATTGTACCTGAATCGCTTGAACTTATTCCATTTTGATCAGTTACAGTAACTGTAACCGTGTAGGTCTTTCCTGTGGTGTACGTATGCGTTGGGTTTTTCTCCTCAGACTGTGTGCCATCACCAAAGTCCCATGAAAAAGTATACGGTGGTTGTCCGTAATCTGGAAATACGTTAAATTGTATGGTTTCCCCTGTGCTGCCGACGTTTGGTATGTCTGAGAATTGGATTTCTACAGGTCTATCCGCCGCAGAGTCTATTAGGTATCCAAAATCATTTGTAAAATCAAATGTCATGTATGTACTATCAGCTGAGATCATCTCATAGGTTTCATTGATGTTGTTAAGTTCAAAATTCACTGTTAGAACCGACCCATCAATTACATAATCCGTAATGTTTTGCTCCTCTAAGAGGGAAGACTGCAGAACACATCTCTTATTTAAATAAATGATATAATAGTAATCCTCTGATGTCTCAAGATAAATCGCATATGCTACTGTGTCATTAAAACTGTATTCCTCTTCATCGAATGAACCGAGATCCTGTATGTTTCCTTTTACAGTAAGTTTCACTGTGACATCTATCCCGTCTTGTAGAAATTGGAGTTTTGTGATATCAATATTAGGGTATTCATTCGTCGTCTCATTTGTTAGAAAGTCAATGACGTCATCTTCTTGATCAACTACGGTTATTTCTTCTGCGGCTATACTTGTACCGCAGGTAAAAAGTAAGATGCTTCCTGCAAGTAATGCCAGTGCCCACACTGTTGTCTTTTTCATATGTGATTCTCCAAGTTTTGTAAAAAGGCTTATTTACTCATCCTATTTAAAAATATTGGCGCTTTGTGGTGTACTGCGCTGACACACGTAAAAGGCAGTGCTACTTGAGTTTCTTTTTCAACTCTGTCATGGTAGAAATCATGTCCTCAAGCGTGGAGTGCAGGGTGCCGAGGGTCTCATGGACCTTGTCGGTGACGACTGCTCCGTTGGCTGATGGTTTAATCACCCCATCGTGCTCAAGTGTGCGCAGTGAGTACCGGATCACGTGCTGTGGTTGTCCGGTGACTTGTGACAGTCTGATGATGCCTATGGGACCGTGATCACGGACGGTTTTGAGTACATCAATGTGCCTGGTGAGCAGATCCAGCTCCTTTTCTGCTACGTTTGTGATGGTCGTTCTATCTCTTTTCTCTGACAAGAGGTCACCTCCCTAGTTAATTGTTAACAATGAGTATGCATCCTTCCTATATAACCTTTACGGACACGTTTCTCTCTGAAAAAGCGACTTCTACAAAAAGAAAAAAACGAGAAAGACGCTAAAAGCGCCTTCTATTACTTCGATTTCCACAGCCCATGGATGCTACAGTACTCACGAGCCGCCAGGTTCTGTCCTGTGACGTGAAACTCAGCCTCAGGCTTCTGCATCGGCTTGAGGAACTTCCGGTACACCGTATCATCCGCATGCAGCTCGATCCACTCGATGTAGTGCTTCTCCTCCATGGGATGCGGCACGGAGCCGACTTTTACCTTCACGCCAGAAGCGGTCTTCTCAATCACGGGGACGTGCTTCTCGTTCCCAGCATCCTGCTGTTTCTCAACGAGCAGCTCCATCGGCTGACCACAGCACACAAGCTCTCCAACGCCTGCATGCAACACCTCAACGATGTTGCCGCAGACAGCACACTTATACACTTCTTTTACTTTCGTCATTATTGTTTTACCTCCTTGTTGTGTTTTATTTCTTTTTCTGCTTCTTTGCTTTGTAATCCTTAATAGCCTCATGCAGTGCATCTGCTGCGAGGTTGGAGCAGTGCATCTTCTGCGGCGGTAATCCATCCAGCTCACTGGCTACATCACCACGGGTCAGCTTCATCGCCTCATCCACATGCTTCCCTTTCGCCAGCTCGGTGACCATGCTGCTGGTCGCGATAGCAGAGCCGCACCCAAATGTCCTGAACTTGATGTCCGTGATGACGTCATCTTTTACTTTGATGAAGATCTCCATCACATCACCGCACACCGGGTTGCCGACCTTACCGTACCCATCCGGATGTTCGATCACCCCCACATTCCTGGGGTTCATGAAATGCTCCATGACTTTCTTACTATACCCAACGTCTACCATAGTTCTTCCTCAACTTTTTTTTAGTGTAGTGGTGAGAGTTTCCGTAGCCGCTCCACCGTCTCACCAGCGGCCTTGCGTACCACCGGGACGTCCTCCATGGTTGTGGAACGACCCAGGGTTACTACCATGGACCCATGTGCCTCCTCATGCTTCAACCCGATCGCCAGGAGCACATGCGACGGCTCCAGGGTCTTCGAGGAGCACGCAGACCCGGTGGACACCTGGATACCGTACATATCCATGTTCAACAAAATACTTTCGCCTTCAATGTGACTGAACCGGACGCTGACATGGTGCGGCAGTCGCTTCGTCCGATGACCAGTTAAAAATGAATCTTCAATCGTGAGTAATGCTGCAATCAGTGCATCACGGATACGGATGAGACGAGTACTCTCCGCAGTCATTTCTTTTTCTGCGAGGCGTGCGGCCTCACCCATGCCTGCGATCGCAAACACATTCTCTGTCCCGGATCGTAAGCCTTTCTCTTGGCCACCACCAAACACGATGGATTGGAGCTTGACTCCGGGTTTGACGTACAACGCACCAGCACCCTTGGGGCCATACAAATCATTCGATGATAACGTGAGCAGATCAATACCCTCCTTCTGCACATCAATGGGAATGCGACCTGCTGAGGCGGTGGCATCCACATGCAGGTACAGCGCCTTCTCGTGGACAACCCTGCTGATCTCACGGATCGGCTGTATCGTCCCGATCTCATTGTTCGCAGACATCACTGAGGTTACCACGGTGTTCTTGGTGACACTCTCGCTGAGGTGGTCTATCTCAACCAGCCCTGTGCTGTCCACAGGAACCTTCGTAAAGGTAAACCCCTGCTTCTGCAGATCCTTCATGGGGTTGAGCACTGACATGTGCTCAATAGCGGTTGCCGCCACTGCTTTTCCCTGTGACGCATTCCGCAACGCTACTCCTCTGATAGCAAGATTATTTGCCTCGGTCGCACCACTCGTGAAAAGAAGAGTGCTGTCATCCTCAGCGTTGATCAACGCAGCAACCTTTGCCCGCGCGTCCTCTACCGCTTGCTTCGCCTTCAGGCCTCCTGAGTGAAGAGACGAAGGATTCCCGTACACCTCAGAGAGGTACGGGGCGGCAAACGCCATCACCCGCGGGTCTACCGGTGTTGATGATGCGTAATCAAGGTAGATGCTCTTCATGTCTCCTCCCTGTTAAAACCACATCGTGGCACCAGCATCCAGCGCCAGGTCATTCAAGGTCCCGGCACCAACGATCTTCACACCAGGGATCAACGCAACCTTGTCAAGACCCAGCATCTGCTTGGAGGCCTCACACACATAGATGTCGATACCCATATCCCGTGTCTTGCGTATCATCTCCGCCACACTAGGCAAAGTCCCCAGTTGCATCTTCTCTGCGGCTCCAGGAATCAGCACCTTCAACCCCATCCCCAGGTAGTACACCCTTGGGG
>JAFGML010000035.1 GCA_016927555.1 Thermoplasmatota archaeon | reverse complement strand
GTTGTTGGTAAAGACGTTATTACTGGATGCAACAGCATGGATACTATCGCTGGAACTGTTATCGAACCGCGAGAAACCTATGGTGTTATCATCTGATCCATCTAAATAGACCCCCCATTTGCGTCCATGCGTCACTCGAACACCCACCAGACGCGCATAATCCGCTACGACATGGATTAAGGCAGTCCGTATCTTGTTTGAAGGGTCAGTGATGTTGAGGTCTTCGAGGGACACCAGATCGGCGGTAATCTCAATGAGATACGCATTGGATTTCCCACCCCAGTAAATAGTGGTATTTTCTCGGTCATCGGACAGGATAGTCACTTCTTTGTTGATTGTCAATGTCTCATTATATAATCCCTTGAATAGATAGATACTGTCTCCGGGGTTTGCCGCATCAATTCCTTGTTGAATGGTACGGTAGGGGCGGTTTGCAGTTCCATCGCCAGTGGGATAGGGATAGGCTGTATTGACATACACTATCACACTGTCTGCTCGAGAAGAACTAAAGGAGAATACACCTACGCCTGCGGTCAATAGCAGAGTGATTACAATGAGTTGTACAAGTGCTTTGAAATTCGATTCCATCCTCTCAACACCTTGAGAGTAGGAAATCCTTCATAGGATTTATAGTTTTCTTCATCGAAAAACCTTAAGCAGGTCCATACGATTAGTCGTACATGCGCGTTTGTCTTGGTGGCACGTTCCATCCGTTCCACAGAGGACACAAAGCCCTGCTCCGTATAGCCGTGGAAGCTGCAGGCAGCACTGGATCTGTTTTTATCGGAGTAACAGACGATGACATCGCGAAACAGAAAGGAATCACAGCATCATTCGAGAAACGCAAACATGACCTCCAGCGATTTCTCAAAGACCTGCACGCCCTGAACCAAGTGACGATTCAGCCACTCCATGACCGCTACGGCCCTGCAGTAACAGGTGCTTTCGATGTAATCATAGTCTCCCCGGAGACACAGCCTACTGCTGAGGAGATCAATAAGAAACGTAGGGAAAGCGGCAGAACGCCACTGCAGATCATCTGTGTTCCCTTTGTTTTGGCCGAGGACCAGCAGCCTATCTCTTCATCACGGATTCGAAACAAAGAAATCGATGAGGACGGACGGTTGCTCTAGTAGGAGCAGATTTAAATAGAGTGATTCTATCCGCAACTGCAAGGTGATAAGCTGTGCCGTATGTCATCTTTGAAGTGAAATCCGCAGAAACAGGGAAAATACAAACCATGTTGCAGGATGATGTGGTCAACAGACAGAGCATCGTGATTCGCGATGCGAATTCCCTGGACATCAAAGAAGCAGTGTCCTACTTGAAAGTCGAGGGAAGCGTTGAAGGGATAAAACGCGCAGAAGAACTCGCAAAAGAACTAGGGATGACCAAGCTTCCTGACAAAAAGGCGAAGGTAATCGACGAGAAAATAAAGGAGCAAGAGGATTCAGCTGCAACCGGCATGGGCATGATCTTTGACTAATCCGATCCCCTAAAGCTTCCAGTACGCTCCTAATTCTTTTTTTAAGGCAGTAATGAGAGTGCTGACATCATCGTTCCCCTTGACTGCATCCTGAAAGTGAACTGGATGACCAGCAAGTTGACCCATCTGAGAGACAAAGCATTTGCCGATCCACTGCAGGTTGTACCCCCCCTCGAGGGTGCAGACGATCTTTGGTTGTACTGTCTGGAGTTTTTTGATGAGTTCTCCAAAGAAATTCGCAGTGAGGTGTAATCCACCGAGCGGGTCGGCGTGATGGGCATCATAGCCGACGGAGACGAGAATCAGCTGTGGTTTGAACTGCGAAGCAACCGGGATGAACACCTCATCAAGCAGCTGGGTTACCGCACGATCATCATGACCAAAGGCAAGGGGTGTATTGAGGTTGTACCCCGCGCCTTTCCCCACACCTACTTCACTAATCGTACCTGTTCCAGGGTAGTGCGGTGATAAATGCAAGGACTGGTACATGATGTCGTTGCGGTCGTAGAACATCGACTGGGTGCCGTTTCCATGGTGCACATCGTGGTCAAAGATGAGCACACGTTTCCCATGCTTGGTCTGCTCATGGGCAGCAAGCCCAGCGTTGTTGAACAGGCAGAAGCCCATGGACCTGTCTCTGGAGGCATGGTGGCCGGGTGGACGGACCAACGCAAAGGCGTTGTCTGCGTTTCCGCTCATGACGTTTCTGCAGGCGAGTGCCACACCACCTGCGGCCAGACGTGCGGTTTCGTAATCCTTTGCGCACACGTAGGTGTCTAGATCAATCCAAGAATCTCCTTGTGCACTGATGTCTTTGATGCGTTGTATCATGTCAGCGGAATGCAGCTCATAGAGCTGCTGCTCAGGAATCATCTCAGGGGCGATAATCTCAAGATCATGGTAGAATGGTGCCTGTTCCAAGGCATCAAGCATGACGTAGACCCGGTCCGCGTTCTCAGGGTGATCCGCGGTGTCATGCTTGTTGAACTCATCGGAGAAGACGACCTGTGTTGTCATAGCATCACCAGCACACATCAGATACCTCTCTTATAAAGATTCATTCGAAGGTTTAAGTACACCCAATGTGTTTAGGGTGAAACACAGCACTGTCGGGGAGTAAGAAGCAATGCATCATCTACTCGTAGGCATCTCACCAACGTACCTGTACTACCATGGGGTAGAACCCCAGCTCGTCTCAGAGCGTCACCAGCCGTACTTCCTCGCGTTTCCCCCATCATCACACAACGCAGAGACCGCGCGTCAGAAGTTTGTGGACTACTGGGAGCAGAATTCAGCAGAGCATCCGAAGCTGTCGAAGATCACGGGGATTGGAGAGCTGGAAACCTACAGGAGTTTCTGCGATTTTTCTACGACACGACCCGTGTTTAAAGTCTACACCAAAGAATCGTACCTTGTCCCAGAGCTCAGTGACTTTCTGTTTTTCGAACAAGGATTGTACACCGCTGAGCATGACATCCCGTACCACCAGCGGGCGTTAGTCGATCTTGCCGCAGCAGACACCGCATGGTTGTTTGACACCAACGGTGCGAAAACAAAGCTGAAGGTACTGGTCTACGATATTGAGACAACCCAGTTCAAAGAGGGAACGACGCACATCCCTATCGATATCCTAGGTCATGCAAGTTTCGATGTCGTTATTGAATCACAGAAAAACATTCAGACCGAGGAGTTCAGCTTTGAAATCAGAGACAGCCCAGCGCACTGGAAGGATGTTGAGGTCATCCAGCACCTTGCCCGCACCGTTGATGAGGAACTCCAGCACCTCCTGCGGTTCTGTTCGTTAGCAAAAGAAGCAGATATTATCACCGGGCATAACATCGTCGGGTTCGACAACGTCCACATCATGAATCGCATCAGCTGGCTACTGAAAAACAATCACGACCAACTCTCGAGTGAAGAGAGAACCACCTTGCAGGATTTCATCACTCGGTACTGCCGGCAGGATAAATCCTTCCACTTTGGGATCATGGGTGCAGAGGTCGTCCAGATGTACCCGTGTAGCTTTGATACGTACCTTGCGGCACGGAAGTTCTACCCGTACCTGGATGATTATCGGCTCAAGAGCCTTGCACCGTTCCTCAACGTCCTTGTAAAGGACCGAGTGTACCTGTCACCGTCTCAGATTAAACTGGACGAACAAACACTGGTGTACAACAAGCAGGACGTCCAAGAGCAAATCGGTGTATCATTGCAGTTACTAGAGCAGGCGCTGCCACTGTCCTTTACCACCTGCATGCCGTTTGACATGCTGATGTCCTCGGGTGCAGTGAACATGTGGGACCACATGGCGTTGCTGCGTGGCGCGGTTCAGAAAAAAATCATGCCGCCGATCTGCCGGGTGAAATCCATAGCACAGGCCTTGGTGAAAGATTTTAGTACACCATCTTCTAAAGAAGAGATTGTGCGTCTGGCGAAGAAGCGCCGTGAGCAGCTCTCAAAGGATTTCGTCCGTGTGCTGAAGTACGGAGAGGAGATGCCAGACTGGGTGCTGTACCCACAGGTGATATACAAGGAGCTTGTGCGTGGTGAGGACGATGAGGACGTAGTCAACTACCACATGCCTGGTGGGATGACCATCAAACCAGACAAAGAAGCGCATTCCCATTTCATCCCCTGGTACCATGTCGTGGTCGCTGACGTCGGTGCGATGTACCCTACGATATTGAAAGCAATGAACATTGGGGCGGACACAGTACGACTCGCAACAAAAACCGAGACTCCGGATGCATGGGTGTGGCTCAAGAAGCTGCCTGAGACTTTTTTTTCAAACCGAAATGTGAACTGGCGAAAGATCAGCACACAGGAGTCCTATGCGGATACCGGGTACATGATTGGAGTACGTATTGATTCGCAGCCTGGTGTGGTGAACTGTGCGATGACCGGTATCATGAACATGATTGGGAAAATTAAATGGGAGCTAAAACAAGCGAAAAGCACATCTCATGACCTCGAACTCACTCGGTTGAAGATGATGTACCAGAGCATGAAGGGTGCTCGCAATGCTGGGACCCATGGCATCTTGGCAGCACCGACGATAACAGGGAGGCAGTTTAACTTGTGGGGTGCTGCGGCGATTACCACGAAAGGGCAGATGATTCTGGCTGACACACTTGATGTGCTGAATAAGAAGAATATCCGGGTGGTATACGGAGACACGGATGGTATTTACCTTGGATGTTCCCGCTCCATGGGAAATCTCCCAGCATTTTCCAAAGCCCTCGGCGTACAGGTTCCCTCACAAGAGGATACGTGGATTACAAAACCAGAAGTAGCGTTAGAAGCAATCAAGCATTGTAACCAGAGATGGCAGCAGGAGTTGAAGTACCCTGAGTTTGAATTGGAAGCTGAGCAGCATGATGCGATGATCTTTGTGAAACATAAGAATTACCTTATTTTTGATGCGAAAAATAGTCTGATGGAGATGGTCACAAAAGGGAATAACTTCAAAGGGTCTGATAAAGCAAACATCGCACGGAAGGTGCTTGATGAAATCATGCGGGCGGTGCTGCAGGAGAATCCGCAGTGGGAAGCAGAGGAAGAGGCGCGTGCTGCGGTGAAGAACAGCATTAAAAGTAAAACACGGGAGATCGTCTCACGGTTGGATCTCTCAGAGGTGGATTTGAATGATTTGATTCTGATTCAGGCGGTGCAGCCGGAGAAGCGGTACAAGCTGAATCAAGATGGGTCAGCATCGATTTTTGGGAAACGTGCTGAGGCTTTAGAAAAGTTGCTTGGTGAGCCGATCCGCAGTCGGGTGAAGATGAAGTTTGTGGTGACGAAGAAGCCGTTGCCCGGTATCTCGAAGCCGTCGAAGAGTGGTGTGAAACCGATTGATTACATGTACCCTGTGGACTTGGTCAAGGACAGAAGTGAGATTGACCTTGACTGGTACAAGAAGATGATTGAGAATTACATCCAGGGTGCGTTTGGCTTGTCTGATATTGCTGCCACTGAGCAGAAAGGCCTTGACGCGTGGATGTAATCCTGTAGTCTTTTTTTATTTTTTTGTTTTTATTTTTATGGTACTGGTTGTACAACAAAGGGTATATACGCAGGAAGCAGACCCTTGTGTTGATCACTATGTTAATCGTCGGACAGGTCTCCAGCAAAGAAGAGGCATCGGAAATCACGTTTATCGCCAAGTTGTTCATCGTTGGTCAGCGAGCCAGGTACCTTGCGTTGCAGAAGGGTGCAGTTGACAGCGAGGATGACGACGAGGAAGAGGACACCTAATTTGAAGGTATCGTAGGGCATCTTTTTTTTTGGTATGTGGTACATGCCGTGTCATTTTATGATATCGTTGTAGCAGAGTGTCACCAGCTCATCAATGGATTTGGTGGCATCGAGGTGGAGGAATCGTTTTCCTTTTGATACTGTCAGGTAGTTGTTATGGACTTTTTCTAAGAACGCAAGGTGCTCAAAGGGTATCAACTCGTCGCGGTGTTGAATGCGTGCGAGCGAGGCTTTCGGGTCGATGACGAAGAGGAACGTGCGGTCTGGGATGAGAATGCGGTCTTTGGAGAGGTCCTGGAGCCATTTCAAAGGGTTCTTGATTGTGTCTTCGAGCTGGGCTGCCTGGTACGCATACGTGGACTCTGCGTACCGGTCACAGAGTACTACCGTGCCCTCCTGCATCCACTGAGTGATTGCTTTGCAGTGCTGGATGCGGTCGGCGATGAAGGTAAACGACGTGACAAACGGGTCAGAGTGCGATCGAATGCAGTCTTGGACGAACTGTCCTACCTTGGAATCTGTAGGCTCAAACGTCCAGACGGCGGGGTAGCCTGCAGCCTTGAGTTTCTCTGCGACAAGCTTTGAGACGGTGGATTTTCCTGAGCCGTCGATGCCTTCAAAGGTGATGAAGTTCTTCATGGTTTTCGTTTCTCCTGCCTCCACTTGGTGGTGTAGTAACTCAGTGGGTGTCGTATCTTCCTGCAGAGGTCATCCATTTTCTCCACCGGGCAAATCCCATAGGTCCGCATCTTGTCACACCCCGGGCATTTATATCTGGTGGCCGAGGATGCCCCAGTGATATGTTCGACTTGGTAGCGTGTCTTGTCTTCTTGGTAGTCTGGTGCGGTACTGAACAATTTCAAAACCTCTGAGGGAGTGAGTTTGAGGGAGTTGAGGAAGGCAACCAGGGCGAATCTGCCCATGTGAGGGACGTTTTCACCGGATTGAATCGCGGAGACGATGTCTTTCATGCAGGGTGGGAGTTTCTCTATAGCGAGTGTGCCGAAGGGTGTGGCCTCTGTTTTTTCCTTCTGCATCGCAAGTATGTTTTGGATGCGGTGGATGTCAGCAGAGAAGACCTCAGACACGGTGTGGTCACAACCTCTCTCGAGGAGCTCCTGGTTGAGGCGCTCTCTGAGAGATTCGAGGAGGAGTCGAGCGAGATCCTTCTGAGAAATACTAAGGTACCCTGCTTTGACGCCGCGGTTCACCATTTTCCATTCTTTGTAGCGGGTGGGTGCGTTGCGCAGGTAGTCTTTGAAGTAGATGCTCATACTGTTTTTTTCTGTGTCGTGGGAGACGTTCAGCTTGAGTTCGTGTGCGACAGAGAGAACAAAGCCGGGTGGTTCAGTGAGCAGACTGCTGTAGGCGTGGTACGCCTCGCTGAGCGCGTAGCGTTTATTGAAGAAGGAATCACCGATGCAGACGGCGACCATCCGTGCGATTGGGTACGAGAGGATCTCCATGATGCAGTCGGTGTCGTTGGCAAGGCTGCGGACGCCGACATCCCGGTGTTTCAGGGCGTTGTCGAGTCGTTGGATGCCGATGAGTCGTGCGCGCTCGAACGGTGGCTCGTGGAGGAGTTCTGGGATGGTTGGGCCGTAGTCTTTGATGTACTCTCTGGTGTCGTGTAGAAACGGATATTTTGCTAAGGTGGCTAGCTCCCGCATGACTGGTCCTGATATTTGTGGTAATTAATGAACCTTCCCCCTCTTTCTTGTGTTTATATTTTAAGTAGTAGAACTCTGATAGGGGCTCACTGTTTGTGTTGGGCTCGTAGCTTAGACTGGTGGAGCGACTGGCTCATAACCAGTTGGTCGTCGGTTCAAATCCGGCCGGGCCCATCATCAATAATCAAGATTTTATGAAATCAATTTTTTCCTTCTAAGGGTATTTTATTCGGCATTTAAAGTGTTCGCTACACCTCAACAATTGTTGAACGAAAGAACGAGTACTTGTTTTTTTTATGTGAAGGTCAGTGCGTATGAGAACATATGGAAAATAATATAGAGGCGGTGTGCTTTCAGAAGTGCTACATGCACACATGATGCGGGGGAAAAGATGAATCTACACGAAGCAGCAGAAATGGCTAAAAAAGAAACACATTGTGGAATGTGCAAGGTTGATTTCCTGGGGACCGGGTTGTGTCCTGCAGGACTCAAACATGGTTTTGTGGCGTATTGGCCTGAGGGACGTATGGAACTTGTCCAGGCACTTGCCGCAGGCACGGTTCCACCAACGCAAGCACTCGTAGATATTGTGAACTCTTGTACGATGTGTGGTATCTGTGACCGTCAATGTCATTTCATCACCCACCTGCGTCCCATGAAGGCGCAACAGGCGTTGAAGACGTACGCGGAGAACTTGAAACCAAGTGACATACGAAAGATCCCTGAAGATGCCATCTTGCGAGAGCTCCGTACGGTGGTGGGCAATGAATGGGCGACGAATGACCCTATTGTTAGTGCATCCTACGCTAAGTCAATTATCACTGATGAACACCTTGGAAATTTTTATGTGGTGATGCCACAGACAGCCGAGGAAGTTGCACAGGTTGTGAAGATTGCCAATACACATAAGATCCCGTTTATGCCACGGGGGAATGGGACGTTTTTAGCAATGGCGATGCAAACGTTACTGATGAAAGGAGTGAGTCTTGAACGCGGGATGATCCTTGATTTACGGAGAATGAAAAAACTCCAGATTCATCCAAAGAGTTGGACAGCGACGATTGGCCCTGGGGTGACTGCCTTTGAGCTACAGAAAGCAGCGTATGCTCATCAGATGCGCGCACTTGTTGCTGAAGCAGAAGCACATGTCTGTGTGAATGTTGCCACGTTTGGTCCGATTTCAACCTGGGGGAACACCTACGGCTGGGGGTCAGATAATTTCATTGATGTGGAGTTGGTTAATAACGATGGAGCCATTGTCCATCAGAATGATAAAGAAGTGAAAAATCCGTATGCGACTGATAACTCGTTTACGAATCTCACGCTGACACCCTCACATATTGTGACAGAGATGACCGTGAAACTGTACCCTGTGTTTGAGGATGAGTACGCGGTATTTGTTCCCTTTGAGCATTTGCAGGATGCCCTGGATCTTGCCTTGGTGCTGGCGAAGCGTAAGATTGGATTATCCCTTGCCATTATCTCAAGTAAGTACCTCTCCGAATTCATTTCACCGACGAATGAAATAGCAGAAGATGTCGAGTACGTGATGAGCAAGCATCTGAAAATGAAGTACGTGGTTGATGTTGTCTGTGACACTGTTGATAAAAAGAGGATTGAGGAGCTTGCGAAGGTGACGATGGATTCATCCATGATGAAGACACTGATGCTTGGTGCACCCAAACTCGCTTCGTTGAAAGACAGTGAGTTCCTTAAGGTGCTCTCTGAGGAGAAAGACCCCTTGAACGCACTTTTCGCAGGCCCAATGAAAACACATCTTGAACAAGGACTAGAGGCATCTCCAGAGAAAATTGCACAGGCGTTTGATCCTGATCTGCAAGGGTTTTATAAAAAAGTCTATGAGAAACCGGAGATGACTGATGCAGTCTGGCTGCATGCGTTCCGTATTCTGCCGAGTCGTCTGCAGCGACAAAAAATGTTCATGGTTCGAGGGGGATTCATGGCTGCTGAAAAAGACCTCATTTTATCGATGACCGAAATGCTTCATGATGTTGGGAAGAAACATCACTTAGTGAACGCACTGGGATTCATCGGTTTCATTGAACATGGGAAACTCGCGTTCCTTGAATACGATTATTACTACGATCATACAAAACCTGAGGACCATGTACGATTAAATCAAGGAATTGTCGAGTCCTTGCAAAAGACACTGGCGATGGACCACGTCATCCCGGTTGAGTACGTGTTGCACAAAGGATTGTACAGGAAAGAACACTTTTTCTATCCCCTGCCAAAAGGGTTATCTGAGAAAGAGTTGCAGATATTCGGTGAACTGGTACATACCATTGCGGGAGGATAATGTGGCTCTGATTCTTTCTTCAGAAGGGGTGAGACCAGCACAGCATATTATTCAAGAGAACACCGGTGAGTAACTATGGAAAACACAACTCTGAATCATGAACTCCAACAACGATTACAAAAATGCATGCCGCCACAAGCAGCATGGAATCCTGTGGATGCTGCCTTGTTTTCCTCTGCATCGTTCTATACAAACTACACGACTATTCAAGAGTCGACCTTTCGTGCGATTCAACACAGTTTTAAACACCATTTCGAGAACAATGCACTGTACCATCGCATCTGCCACATGAACAACGTCACACCAGAAACAATCACCTCACCAGATGATGCCAAGACCATTCCACTGCTGCCTGACGCTTTCTTCAAGGACTACCCGGAGGGAAAAGGATTCTTGAAATGGTTAGCAGCAATATATTCTGGCGAGTTTCCCACCCATGAGTTTCCCATGGCTATCCCCTCACATGACGCCATCATCGAGGAGTACAACAACAAAGGGATTCACATCATGTTCACCAGTGGCACCAGCGGCCGGTTCAGTTTCATCCCCCGGGATTTGCTGTCGTGGAACCGGTTGAAATACAATGCGATGGTAGCAGTCGCAGAGCTGATGAACTATGATCCTGATGACACCATCGTGCTTCTTATCCCTGATCCTCGGCAAACTAACCTGACGATAGCAAGCTTGTTTGGTATCGCCTATGATCTTTACAAACCAGAGAACATCCATGTTGCCCTTGACATGAAAATCACCACCCAGTTTCTCCGTATGCAACGGGATGAAACCATTGGTATTGCAGAAAAAATCAAAGCAAAAGCGATGGCCACCATTAGTCCGCTTGTGCAAAAAAATTCTGATATGAAGATTATCCACTTGTTAGAGCACCTTGAAAAAGAAGGGAAGACAGTAAATATCGCTGGTCCTCCGTTCTGGCTTGATAGGATTCTTGAGCGGATGAAAAAAGAAGGGAAATCAGTGCGCTTAGAGACCAGCCAGGTGCTTACTGGCGGCGGATGGAAAGCAGAGGAAGAGAAAAGACCCCCCGAGGAACGGTTCCGACAGAAGGTCAAAGACACCTTAGGCATCCCGCAAGACCACTACCATGATGTGTACGCCATGTCAGAATGTAGTTCTATTTTTCTCAGCTGTGAAGGTCATTACAAACACATCCCTCCTGTCATCGTCCCCTTGGTGCTCGACGAAGAGTTACGTCCCGTTGGCTATAACACAGTGGGACGGTTCGCGTTCATTGACCCCTTACCACAGAGTTACCCTGGGTTTATCATCACAGGTGATAGAGTAAAAATGTTAGACCACTGTCCGGTCTGTAGTCGACAAGGACCGGTGCTTGATGTCGAGGTCAGTCGTCTTCCAGGTGTGGAAGGACGAGGATGCGCTGCAGTCATGGCTGAACTCATGCAACAGGAGGAACCAGAGCATGGTACGTTTCCCGTCGGATGAATGGGCTAAGATGTTCAAAGATGAACTAAACAAAAATACAACCTATGCTGAGGCTGCAAAAGACTGGGAAGGTGATTTCCTCTTTGTAATCGCCCCTGACGAAGGGTTCCCTCACGAAACAGTAGTGTACGTAGACCTCTGGCATGGGAAATGCCGTGATGCCTACCTCGTGAGAGGAGAAAAAAAGGCGAAGTTTGTGCTCAAAGGACCGTACTCCCACTGGAAAAAAGTCATCAACAAAGAACTCGATCCCCTCCGCGGGTTAATCAGAGGCATGTTCACAGTGGAAGGCGATTCAAAAATGATTCTTGAACAAGCAAAAGCAGCACAAGAGCTCGTCAACACGGCAAGTAAAATCCCAGTTGATTTCATAAACGGGTAAGGTCATGGGAACAACCATCAAGTGTTATTTTTGGGACCCCTCGCTTGGCATAAACGACGATATCGAGTTTCTGTCAGAGGATGCCGGCAATGATATCACTCTTGTAAAACCCATCCTCACAGAAGAAGCCTTGAAGAAAATCATCCAGGGTATAAAAACAGCGCGAAACGAGTATCTCCTTACCCTTGACATCCCACAGATTCTAGACATTCTTGGGAAGGTCAATGACCGATGGATGGATCCCTCCTACGAGGGGAGGAGACTGACGCGGGAAATCCTCCCAACCATCACTGGTTTTTCTGTAGAAATGCTTGAGCACTGGGGTTTTCAGCAGTTCTTCCAAGTGATGAAGAAAGAAAATCTCACGTTATTCGGCAAACCCAACCCACAGGAGTACCATACCTTTCAACCCTTTCAAGAGGGATACGTCAAAGCCTATGGAAAACCTCACGTGAGTCATTCGAATTACGAACCAGAAGTCATTGGTCATATCTGCGCAGGGAACATCCTTGGTCTGGCAGCATTTGAAATCGTGATGGATAAACTGGTTGACGCAGCCTCATGGGTGAAGGTCCCCTCTGAAGAACCAGTGTTCGGCGCCTTGTACGCACAATCCATTGCAGACATCGACCCGAAGCTTGCCGCTACCATCGCAGTGCTCCCTTTCGGAAGCGAACAGTCGCATGTCCAAGAGTATTTATTTTCACAATCAGACCTGGTGCGTGCGACAGGCGGGGAACAAGCACGCAGGAGTCTTTCTGAGCTCTCACATAGACATAAAGTGCCTCTCGCCGGTCATTGGCATAAATTTAGTTTCATCGCATTAGCAAGAGAATATCTGGGAAAGCGGGCATCTGAGATTGCTGAGCTGGTGTCCCTTGACGTCTGTGCCTGGGATCAACAAGGATGTTTTTCCCCCCAGGAAATCTTTGTAGAAACGGGAGGAACTGTCTCTCCAAAAGAATTTGCTGGGTTACTTGCCACAGAAATGGAAACCACGACACAGGCACTGCCGAAAGGATCAAAACCTGGGAAAATGCAGGTGTTAGATGGCTACTACCAGTACTTGACTAAAGAGATGATGGGGGAGCCAGTGAAGATTTTTCCCTCAGCAACGCATCAGTGGTTAGTGGTCTATGATGAAAGTACGTTGAATTTTGAGCCATCTCCGTTGTTTAGAGTCATCAGGGTCACCCCGGTGTCTGATCTCATGGAGTTACCAACGCGTGCGAAACCTCTTGGGAGTTTTTTACAAACCATTGGTGTTGCTCTGCCTATGGATCGGTTGATTCCTTTTGCTGATGCCATGGGTGCGATAGGAGCAACAAATATACGGACCATTAGCGGGATGACGTTGCAGAAGACCTGGGAGCCCTGGGATGGACGGTTCCCTCTCTTTGAGTTGTTTGAACATGATGCTGTTCATTGGGTGAGTATTGACACGAGGGATATGGAGAAAGAATTGGACAGGGCGTTGAAACGGAAACGATTGTTAGTGAAGTCCTATCTATAAAAATCAGGGAAAAAACATAAAAAAACCTTTTTTTGCTAGATACCAAGTTTTAATATAAGAGAACCGATTACAGGCACGGGGCATTTTTTATGGTGGTTAACTACGACCGTCTGTTCACAAGCCGATCAAAATCCCTGAAATCCTCAGAAATACGAGAGCTCCTCAAGCTCACCCAGAGCGCAGGGTTCATCTCGCTGGCAGGCGGTTTACCAAACCCCCAGGCATTCCCGGTTGACGTCATCCATGAGTGCATCGAGAAGGTGTTCAAGACCAACATTCACAATGCGCTGCAGTATGGGACCACTGAGGGGTTACCTCTCCTCCGTGATGTCCTCGCAAAGAGGATGAAGGAAAAGAAGGGTATTGACTGTGAGCTGCATGACATCCTGATCACTAATGGTGCCCAGCAAGCACTTTCCTTTATTGCCTATAATTTTTTAGAACAAGGTGATACGTACATTACCAGTGCACCGACGTATCTCGGTGCGCTGCAGGCGTTCCATGCGTACCAAGGCAACTGTGAATGTATCCCGATGAACGACGAAGGCATTGACATCGATTCCTTACGACGGAACTTGAAACGGTTACACCGCACAGGGATTACTCCTAAGTTTCTGTACGCGGTGGCAACCTTCCAGAATCCCTCTGGTGAGAGCATCTCCTTGGAGCATCGCAAGGAGCTACTGGAGATCGCCTCAGAGTACGATTTCTTGATCATTGAGGATGATCCGTACGGAGAGCTGGTGTTCGAAGGTAAACCGATTCCCCCAATTAAGTCTCTAGATACGAAAGGACGGGTGGTGTACATCGGTACGTTCTCCAAAGTCCTTGCCCCGGGGTTCCGCCTCGCCTGGGTGGTCGCCTCTGAAGAAATCATCAATAAATTCGCGCTCACCAAACAATCCAGTGACCTGTGCTCTAATATGTTCGTGCAGTACGTCGCCTACGAGTACGTCAAGGGAGGGTACTTGGACAAGCAGATTCAGCACATCAAGACACTCTACCATCATAAACGAGATGTGATGATTAAAGCATTAAAAGAGTACTTCCCAAAAGAGGCGAAATGGAACGTGCCTGGCGGCGGGATGTTCCTCTGGGTGACCCTGCCGAAGAACATCAACACACGATTGATGTTTAAGCGGGCGTTGGCAAAAAAGGTTGCCTACGTGGTTGGTGATGCCTTCTACCCCGACAGCAGCAACTATAACTCGATGCGGCTGAACTTTTCCTACTCAGAGGATGAAGTTATCCTCGAGGGGATTAAACGCCTCGCAGATGTAATTAAAGAAGAGATGACCACCTCGTATTACGATAAGGATTACTACGTCAACGGCGTGTAAACGCTTCTATGACTCTGTTATCTATCCGGAGAAAATACTGGCTGTCTATCCCCGTTTTTACCAGGGAATCTTGCGCAGTAACTTTAAATAACTCAACAGTATTCCGGGACTCTATATCTGAAGGGTGATTAACCTGGGCAACATACGACAGACACATATCAAAAGCGTAGCAATTGACTTAGTGAAGAAATATCCAGATCATTTCAATGGTGATTTTCAAGGGAATAAAGAAAAACTTGACAAGCTAGTGACGGTCAGCAGTAACTTGTTACGAAATAGGATAGCGGGCTACATCACCCGCTATGTGGTGTCCAGGAGTAAAAACAAACCAAGTCGACCCATTTCTGAGTAACACACCAATATTTATTTTACCTGGGTGAATGCTTTCCTGCTGGTGACTCCTTATTCAGAAGATACAACAGGCACTCAACGCACTCCAACACGGACAGTTCATCCTCGTCTACGACAATGAGTCCAGAGAAGGAGAAACCGACCTTGTCATCGCCTCGCAACACGCGACACCCCAGGCGATTCAACGCATGCGTCAAGACGGCGGAGGACTCATCTTTCTCATGGTTTCTAACCAGGCTGCACAGACCCTGCAACTGCCGTTCCTCGCAGACCTGTTCTCCAGCGTCGGTACACAATACCCAGTCCTCAAAGAACTCGTACCAAATGACATCCCGTACGATACTAAATCCTCATTCTCCTTGTACATCAACCACCGGAACACCTTCACAGGGATCACAGATAACGACCGCAGCCTCACCATGAAACAGTTCGCAGCACTCGTTGAAAAAACAAAAAACCTTGACAGCCATGCAGCTATCACAGCATTTGGGAAGGAGTTCCGCTCACCAGGACACGTGCCCATCTGCGTTGCTGCATCACGGCTGCTCCATGAACGAAAAGGTCATACCGAGCTAGGCATATCTCTCCTGGAGATGGCCGGGCTGATTCCTGTGGGAAGCGGCTGTGAGATCATGGGGAACCATGGAAAAGCACTCCCCAAAGAAGACGCACGCACCTATGCGAAACACCACAACCTCATCTTCCTTGAAGGAAAAGAAATCATCAAAGCGTGGACACAATGGTCACAGTAATGGCAACCGGGACATTTGACTTACTGCACATGGGACACATCTACTTTCTCCACGAGGCAAAGAAGCTAGGTGATACCTTGGTTGTGGTCGTCGCAACAGACGCCACCGTCAGGAAACTCAAACATGAACCGGTGACCCCTCAGGAAATCCGCGTCAACCTAATTAAAGAACTTAAAATTGTCGATGAAGCCTACCTTGGTCATGAGGACGACATGTACAAAATCGTCAAAGAAATCAACCCTGAAATCATCGCCCTTGGCTACGACCAAATCCATGATGAGACAGCAGTGCACAACGAGCTGAAGAAACGAAAGCTCCATGCCCAAGTCGTACGACTCTCCAAGTACGAAGGCGGAAGCGACCTGGAAGGGACTCGCCGGATCATCCAAAAAATCATTGCTGCCTACGAGTTTCAAAAGAAGATGACACGCATTGAAGAAGGGAAACCATGAAGCGCATCGGTATCGCAGATACCACGTTTGCCCGTGTTGACATGGGGACTGTGGCTATCAAGGAGCTCCAGTCGCTTGCGACAGGCTTTCAAATCATGCGCTACACGGTACCAGGGGTCAAGGACCTGCCTGTCGCCTGTAAAAAATTGTTTGAGGAGCAGTCCTGCGATATCGTCATGGCACTAGGCATGCCTGGCTCCAAGCCTATCGACAAACAATGTGCCCATGAGGCAAGCACAGGGCTCATCACTGTTCAACTCCTCTGCACCAAACACATCATCGAGGTCTTTGTACACGAGGATGAAGCACACTCCAACAAAGAGCTCGCCTGGCTTGCAGAGCAACGGACACGCGAGCACGCACGAAACGTCGTTGATCTCCTGTTTCACCCACAGCATCTCACCTTACACGCAGGACAGGGTCTGCGTGAAGGATTCAAAGACGCAGGACCCGTAGAATAACAAGTAATAAATGGAGGCAAAAAAAGAATGGCAAAAGAAACCATACGCATCGGAGCAGTCGTCTCTGATTTCAACTACGACATCACCACCATGATGTTCGAACGCGCAAGAGAGCATGCGGAGTTCCTGGGTGCAGCAATCACCAAAGTCGTCAAAGTCCCCGGGGTCTTCGACATGGGTCTAGCGGTGAAGGCACTACTCGCACGCAAGGATATCGATGGTGTGATTACCATCGGAGCAGTCATTGAAGGGGAAACAGAGCATGATGACCTGGTGATCCAGCATGCTGCTCGGAAGATCGCTGACCTCGCCTTAGAGTACAATAAACCGGTTGGCCTGGGAATCTCAGGCCCAGGGATGAGTCGCTTGCAGGCTGAAGACCGTATTGAACGAGGAAAAGCAGCGGTAGAAACCGTCGTCAAACTCCACCAACGATTACAACACCTCTAACGACGCTGAGTGTTTCCCTCAAAGTGCTCAGGCTGTTCACAGGGGACGGCAGAGATAGTCAACCGCTCCAGTTCAGAGATTTTCTCACTGGATTTTTTGATAATCTCAGATTGGATGGCATGCAGCTCTGAGACGGATAAATGACCTGGCACAGCAATCTCAAGTTCACCTTGGATGACCGGGCCTGTCCGACGAAGCCGGACCACCTTTGCTGCCTGTACGCCAGGGACGCGCTCCGCATAGGTTTTAATGAGCAGCCCGTACATGAGGCAATCGCCATCACAGGCGTCCACAAGCATGTACCCTGCTTCTTTGATGGCGATGAACCCGATGGTGAGGATAAGTCCAGCAATGATGAATCCGATGATTGCATCAGCGGCCTGTAAACCAAAGGAGGAGAGCACGAGAGCAAAGACCGTGAGAAATGAGGTGGTCCCATCTTTGATGGTGTTGATAGCATCCAGTTTCAATGAGTTCATTTTGTTCTGCTTGCCCGATCTAATCTTGATGACGCCAAGGGTAACGCCAACGAACCCAGCAACAAAGGCGACAACTGCCCCAAGAAACGGTAGCTCGATTTCCTGAGGGCTCACTAATTGATAATACGAACGATAGATGATGTAGCCTGATAACAGGAACATTACGACAGTGGCAGCAATCGAAGCAATGTTCTCAAGTTTGTAGTACCCGAAATGGAACCGCTGGTCCGCAGGTCGTTTGACGAACCGCAGACTCACCCAGACGATACCAGAGACAAAGCCGTCTCCAATGCAATCGATACCATTAGCGATGAGGGCGACACTCTGCGAAATAGTTTCACCAAGGAGTACCTGCAGTACACCCAGACCAACGAGAGAAAGTGTTGTCGCTGCTGCGATAGTTTCTGTACGACTGACAACAGAAGAGCCTACAGTGACCATTGGACCTCCGTAAGAGCTTCAGGGTATTAAGAATTATTCTTTGAAGGGCCCATGCTTCAATCATGCCTCTCTTGTGAGACACAAAAGTATATAAGTGGTGGTTTTTATGGCAGGGTGCAACACCGGTTTTGAACCAGAAAAACCAGGGAAAAAATAAACTGAGGGAACAGGCATGGTGAAGATTAACATTACAATAGAAGGAGAGAATGTCTCTGAAATCATGAACGAACTGATTACCATTGGAATTGAAATGCTGAAGGCAAAACGGAAGGAACTCCGTGATGCCTTAAAGATAGTCGCTGATGAATCCTTAGAAGTTCTCAATGAGAAGAAAATATTAGAGAGGGGCGCCGAGTTGTACAAGAAAATCAACTCGGAAATCAACTGGACGTATAAGCGAGATAAACCCTAAGAGCTGTGGTAGAACCCTTAGTTCAATTCAGTGAACGTCCGTGGGCTTTTCGTCAGTACCTCAATGCCCTCGTGGGTGACACGGACGTCGTCTTCAATGCGAACCCCACCGATACCTGGGAGGTACACCCCGGGTTCTACGGTGAGCACCATGTTTTCCTGCAGGACCATCGTGTTCTCAGCAGTCAAGCCAGGGCCATCATGGACAGCAAGCCCAAGGGAATGCCCTGTGGAGTGGATGAAGGTTCCTTTGAATTTGGTTGAATCGATGTAGGAACTGACCGCCTGGTGGACGTCTCGTGCGACCACCCCGGGTCGTATCATCTCACAGGCGATGCGTTGTGCCTGCAGCACGGTGTCGTACATCTCTTTCTGCTGCTGGCGTGCGGATCGATACACAAACGTTCTGGTGATGTCAGAGTTGTACTTGTTCAGACTTGCTCCAAAATCACAGACCATCAGATCACCCTCAGCAAGTGGTGTGTCGCCATGGCTGTAGTGCGGCTCTGCACTGTTCTTTCCAAATGAGGAGATCGTGTCAAACGCTGGTTTTTCTGCGCCATTGCTCTGCAGCAAGTAGTTGATCTCTGCGGCAAGCTGACATTCGGTCATCCCAGGGAACACCACATCGGGGAGAGCAGCCATGGTATCATCAGCGATCCGGCAGGCGTGCTTGATGTGCTCTACCTCTTGGGGTTCTTTGACCATGCGGGTGGCTATGAACACTTTGGAGAGGTCAACGAAGGCCACCTGCGGGAACATCTCTTTGAGTTTTATGTACTCATGGTACGACAGTCCGCCACCATTGATTCCAACAGTTGTTGCTGTCCCTAGGAGGTGTTTCAGCAGCGTTGAGTACTGCTCAGTGGACGTGTAGACGGAGAGGTTGGCGGTTGCTTTCCGTGCGCTCTCTGCTTCCAGCTCAGAGACGAGAAGGTCACAGGCGCCATCGGGATGGAGGAGAACAGCAGAACCCTCGAACAGCCCCTGGGTTAGTTCCGTGACATAAAAGAAGTTATCATCGATAAAAGGAGCCGCACCATTTTTTACCAGGATTACGTCAACAGCTGTTGTACTCTTCTGAAAAAGAGTTTTGACTCTCGCGCTCATGTTTCACTCTCCTCAAATCCACGAACGACGTATTACGCTAATGAATAGTTTAGAAGGAGTGAGGGGAATACGAACTCTCACTGGTTACTTTTCTATGGAAGTGATAAGATTATGGAGCTGATCCAGGTCAGTTCTGATGTTCTCGACTTCTTTCATTTTTTCTTTTTCAAAGCTCTTTAGAATCGTCGGCAGGTCTGCCGTGAGCTTGTAGAGATGAACTGGTCGTCCTTTCCCTTTCTTCTTGACATCCCGTTTCTTTGCCCAGCCCCGTCGTCTGAGTTCCTGCATGGCTACGCTGACTTCTGGTTGTCGAAGGTCTGCCCCCTGTTCAACGTCTGCGGAGCGGCATTCATCGACCTGGGAGATATACAGTAATGTCTTCGCAAGGTTCTTAGGCATACCGAGCTCTGAGAACAATTGGACCGCCTTATTCTCGTTATCATCCAACACGAATGACTTTTTCCGTTTCATACATTCTCCTCGCAGAATAAATCAATTCTTATGTATATATAATTTTTCAATTTTTCAACCAAATTTTTATATCTCTTCCTATTATTTAAATTTTTTTATTTTTAAAGTGCTCTCCTCCATCATCTGTTTTGCAAGCTCATCAGGGTAGTCCCCAGAATAGATTATCTCTGTGACTCCTGCGTTAATCAGCATCTTGACACACACGACACACGGTGTATTTGTGCAGTACAGCACAGAGCCTTTGATCGAGATACCGAACACCGCTGCCTGAATAATCGCGTTCTGCTCAGCATGCAACCCCCGACAGAGCTCATGGCGCTCACCCGATGGAATATTGAGGTTCTCTCGCAGACACCCGGTTTCTGCGCAATGCCTCAGGCCTTTCGGCGCACCGTTGTACCCTGTGCTGAGAATGTGCTTGTCTTTAACAAGAATAGCACCAACCTTTCGACGTAAACAGGTGCTCCGTTTTGCAACGACATGCGCCATTTCCATAAAGTACTCATCGTACGACGGTCGGTCTGCCATAAGAAACCCACAGCAACGAATGAGACGACCGCTTAATAAAATTATGATTTGTCACGTTGAGGCGCCCTGTTGCTCCGCCAGAGGATAGGCCTCTCCCCGAGCACTGCTCGGACAACCGTTGTCAATGACGCAAAGACGAGAATGAGACCCCACAGCAGAGGATCAACGAGCGGCGTGGTCGTAAATATCTTGTTGAGCCAGGGGACGTAGAGAATCGCAAGGATCATGAGTAGCGTGATGACAAAAAATGATTTCAGCAGTACATTACGTCGTCTGAATTTTTCTAAGAAACGCCCTTCACGCAGGATAAAAACGTAGATCTGAGGAGACAGTAGCGTGATGGCAAAGGAAACCGTGCTAGCGGTCATCTCCGCGTGCGATTGTGTTGCACCAGCAGTGAGCATGTAGTGCAGCGTCAGAATGTACCCTGCTGCTATGGACAAGCCAAAGACTACGCCGTCCAGTACCATGAGCAGACGATGCTGCCGGGATATAATCGGCTCGGAGAGCTTCGAGGGACGTCGCTTCATGATAGACTGATCAGCAGAATCTGTACTCACCCCAACCGCGGGAAACGACTCCATCACCACATTCGACCAGAGCAACTGCAGAGGCATCAACGGCACGGGGTACCCAAGCAGCGGGGTGATGAGCACACCGACGACCTTGCCGATGTTGTTCGTCAGAAGGTAGCGGATCAGCTTCTTCAGGTTCTGGTACACCCGTCTGCCTTCCTCAACGGCCTTCACCATGACAGAGAAATTATCATCGGTGAGAATGATGTTGGCTGCCTCTTGAGACACCTGGGTGCCTGCACGGCCCATGGCAATACCCACATCAGCCTGCTTTAACGCGGGAGCATCATTCACCCCGTCACCAGTCATCGCCACGATGTGGTCTTTCTGTCGTAGTTTTTCCACAATCTTCAATTTATCAAGCGGGGCGACACGTGAGTACACACGCAGATCCTCCACGCGCCTTCCGAACTCCTCATCGCTCATCTGCTCGATGTCTTTGCCCTCAACAGCCTGGTTGATATCAGAAGCTATCCCAACGCTCTCTGCGATGGAAAACCCTGTGGTTTTACTATCACCAGTAATCATCACCACATGGATGTTCGCCTCTTTGGTCTCCTGAATCATCTGCTTGACTTCATCTTTTGGTGGATCGTAGATAGCAGCGGTGGCAAGGAACGTACAACCCTCAATGGTGTGAACGTCGATGTTCTGAAGGGGGCCGACGGTGGATTTTTTTACAAATCCGATGAGACGGAATCCTTTCTCCGACCGGGTACTCAACTCCTTAATGATGTGGTGTCGATGGTGATCATCAAGCGGTTGTATCCTCCCATTCACATAGTACGTATCACAGAAGGAGAGGACCTTCTCTGGCGCACCCTTAATGTAAATCTCTCGCTGCCCTGCCCTGCTCTCAGTGAGAACCGCAGAGAACATCAACTCTGAGGAAAACGGAATACTGTTGAGGATGGTAAAGGTGTCGAAGTGATTCTGTTTAAAGCCATTCAGAATCGCGGCTTTAATCAAGGCAACCTCTGTTGGGTCACCGAGTTCTTTGACAACGTTTCCATCCTGCTCTACCACCTGAGCAGTCGAGCACTTCACCGACGTCAGAAAGATGTCATGGAGCAGGGACGATTCACCTTCAGCACTCATTTTGAAGAGATCAGCCATCACATGGAATTTCGTGCCAATGAAGAATTCCTTGACGGTCATGTCATGCTTCGTGATCGTACCGGTTTTATCTGTGCAGATGTAGTCGACATTCCCCAGCGTCTCTACAGAGGAAAGCTGTTTCACGATTACGGAGTTCTTCGCCAGCCGCTCCATCGCCAGTGACAAGGCAATCGTCATGGAGGCAGGCAGTCCTTCAGGGAAAACGGCGACCATGATGCTGATCGCAAGTAAGATGGTGATTCGAATGTCTGCGCCGCGGTACACTCCCATGAGTAAGACTAACACCAGGGCAACTATAGCAAGGGCGACTAACACTCTGACTTCACGGTCCATCTTCTTCTGCAAGGGTGTCCGCTCTGCTTTTGCCTCTTGGATGTTGACCGCGATTTTTCCGATCTCTGTCGCATTCCCTGTTTTCGCCACGACCGCTTTTCCAGTTCCATTCAGGACTTTACTGCCGGCGAACACGATGTTTTTCATCTCATAGAGTTCCAAACGAGGTTGTGATATCGGCTCGGTGATCTTGCGGATAGGGTCGCTCTCTCCGGTGAGATGCGCCTC
The DNA here is from genome assembly GCA_016927555.1 of Thermoplasmatota archaeon. Lineage (GTDB taxonomy): Archaea > Thermoplasmatota > E2 > DHVEG-1 > DHVEG-1 > SM1-50. The sequence continues at coordinate 36,379 of JAFGML010000035.1, read as the reverse complement.
ATCGACCAACAGTTCAGTCATCTCCATGAGTCGGCCGTCTGCAGGGATGATATCCCCTGCTTCAAAGACGATGACATCCCCGGGGACAAGGAACTTTGAGGCAATGACTTCGACGGTTCCATTGCGCAGTACTTTACATTGTGGTGAAAGGATTTTTTTGAGCTCCTCTGCTGCTTTCTCTGCTTTTCCCTCCTGAAACAAACTGATGACCGTATTGATGATGACAACACCAAGAATGGCAAACGCCTCCAGCGAATCGTCGATAACGAAAAACGACAACAGGGATGCGAAAATGAGAATCACTGCCATTGGTTCGATGAGCGCCTCAGCTATCTTTCGCACAATCGTTTTCTTTTTTTCTTGTGCGAACTCATTGGCGCCATAGACCGTAAGGAGCTCGGAAGCCTTGGCATCTGAGAGACCCTGAGAGGAGGTCTGAAATATTGCTAATAGATCCGGTATGGACTGTTGTGTAAAGGTATCTGAGAGATCTATCCTGTTAGCACTCATAACATCTCCCGCCTCTGTTCCCACGTGGAACCACATGGTGTTATATTTAGTTTTCATTTAACTAAAAAAAAATAACCCCGATTTTCCTTGAAGCATGAGAACCATACATTATTAAAGAGTCGGCAGATAAAGGTTTTCGACAGTTTCAAGTGAGTGGAGGCACATGAAAAAGATTGGCGTTTTAACTGGGGGCGGCGACTGTCCAGGTCTCAACGCGGTAATCCGTGCCGTCGTGAAGAAATCCCACAGAAACGGCTGGGAGGTTCTCGGTATTATCGATGGTTGGAAAGGACTCATCGAAGGTCAGGTGATGACGTTGACCGAGACGCATATCTCTGGGATTCTACCAAAAGGGGGGACGATCCTTGGCACATCACGGACCAATCCCTTTAAAGATCAAAAGCACGTCGATGCACTTTTAGACAATATGAAAAAATTCAAGCTGGACGCACTGATCGCGATTGGCGGGGAAGACACCCTGGGGGTTGCACTGAAGCTCTATAAAATGGGGATTCCACTTGTTGGTGTACCCAAAACCATTGATAACGACATTTCAGGGACTGATTACACGTTTGGGTTTGACACAGCAGTGTCGATTGTGACAGACGCGATTGACCGGCTGCATACGACTGCGGAATCACATCACCGCATCATGGTCCTTGAGGTCATGGGCCGACACGCTGGGTGGATTGCGACCATGTCAGGCATCGCGGGCGGGGCAGATGATATCCTTATTCCTGAGATACCATTTGACCTTGATGCACTCTGCGCGAATCTGAAGGCGCGTCATGACACCGGTAAGAAGTTTAGCATCGTCGTGGTGTCTGAGGGGGCGATACCCAAGGATACCAAGCAGTTTGAGACCGTATCTCAAGAGAAAGATGAGTTTGGGCATGTGAGGCTTGGCGGTATTGGTCAGCGGTTGGCAAAAGAAATTGAGAAACGCCTGGGTGTCGAGACGCGGTTCACGGTGCTTGGTCATGTGCAACGTGGTGGATCCCCGACGGCCTATGATCGTGTGCTGGCAACACGCTATGGTGTCGAAGCTGTCGAACTCGTGAAGAGCGGTCAGTTCGGCAAGATGGTGGCGTTACGGGGATATGAAATTGTCCCTGTTGATCTGAACGAATCGGTCACGAAGCTTCGTATTGTTGACATGAAGATTTACAACATCGCACGAACCTTTTTTGCAAAACCCGTAGAGGACTAAGTCCCTTTCATACAAGTATTGGTGCAGGGGAGCCTTCTATTTTTTTAGTTTTATTTCAACTTCTTGAAAATCCTTTGGTACATACGATTTTTTAAAAAGTGTCCGCGCGTCGTCTTCCAGGACACGATGGTCGAGGTACCGGGGACTGATGTGGACTAAGAACAGTTGTTCCACCCCTGCTTTTTTCGCGATGTCTGCCGCCTGTGCAGCGGTGGTGTGACCGTAGCCCGCGGCGATGTCTTCCAGCTCTGAGGCGAATGTCGCCTCATGGATCAAGACATCCGCATCTTTTGAAAACGCAATCATTTCCTCGCAGGGGCGCGTGTCACCAGAAATCACTATCTTTCGACCTTTCCGTTTCTTCCCTAAAATCATGTCTGGGGTGATGACTTTACCACTCGGGAGTGTAACTGAGTGTCCATGTTGCAGCTTGCTGAATAAGGGACCTTCGGGTACGCCCAGTTCAAGGGCTTTTGGTTTATTGAATTTCCCCGGGCGTTCCACCTCGATGAGACAGTAGGCAAGAGCGGGAATATTGTGTGCGGTTCTCAGCGTCTGAATGCTGTACCCCTCGAAGTCAACGGCATCACCTGCAGAAAGTTCATGGGGGATGATCTCGTAGTTTGGTCGAAAGTACCCGAGGTGGAGGAGGCGGGAGGTCAGGTCCTCCATGCCTTTGGGGCCGTAGATGTGGAGTGGTTCGTTACGGTCGTTCAACTGCATCGTCTGGATTAACCCTGGTAATCCCAGGAAGTGGTCTCCATGGAAGTGGGTGATGAAGATCTTTGAAATCTGCATGTAACTGAGGTTTGATTTCTGGAACTGCCGCTGGGTGCCCTCTCCACAGTCGAAGAGCAGGATTTCACTGCCTCGTTTGATAGCCAGAGAGGTGACATTGCGTTGTACAGTCGGCCAGCTGCCGCCAGTTCCAAGAAAGATAATGCTCAGCTGCGTCATGGTGAGAAACGGATGCCACCTCAGGGTAAAAGGGTTGTGGTTACTTGCGGTACACGTAGAAATAACGGGTGAGACTGCGATGGACACGGAACGCATGGGAGTCGACACGTGTGAGGTACGGGTCACCGAGGGCGCCGAGGGATTGCTCAGACAGACCAACGACAACCGTACCATGTGGTTTGACGACAGAGGCAATAGCGGCAAAGGCACGGTCGTACAGCTCTTGCAGGTGTTCGCCTTTGGTGGTGGTTGCCTTGCCGTAGGGAAAATCAGTCACCACCGCATCAACGGGTGGGACACACGTCGAGATGCGGCCAATGTCGCAGCAGAATAACTGATGATTGGTGATCCCGTAATGTTCAAGTGTCTTTCGACAGCCGTTAATCATCTGTTGTTGAATGTCACTGCCAATTGTTCTTGCTCCTATCAACCCTGCCTCGAGCAGGATGCCTCCGGTGCCACAGAAAGGGTCCAGTAAAAGACCATGTGTTTTTATTGAAGAGAGATTCACCAACGCACGGGCGAGCTTTGGGTGAAGTGTAATCGGGGCTAAGAAGGGGCGGAGGTGCCCGCGCCGTCGGTGGAACTGACGCGTATCAACAGCAGCCTTCTTTATCCCAACGTAGGCAGTGTGTTGTGTGACGATGGCACGTAGTTCGATGTCTGGGGCGATGAGATTGACGTCTCTGTGTGGTGTGTAGATGCCCCCAAGACGATCGATGAGATCTGGCGAGTGGAGCGTAGTGGAACGGTTGTGACAGCGTATGGCCATTGACCCGGGGGTCATGAGTGGGTGCTGCTCTGCAGCGTGTGCAATCGCATCGAGGTCAGCGGGGCAGGAGAACAGCATCTGATCTATGGTTGTGGTCAACGCGAGTCGCTCAGCGAGTCTCTGGATTGGGGGTTCGGTCACGGGGGCATCGACTATGAGGACATTGTCGTTCTTCTCAAGGACAGTACAGTAGGGTGCTTCTGCTGAAAGACAGCTGAGTACTTCTGCGTGTGGTAGAGTAGGATGTTCTTTTGAGAGTTCGAAGAGGAGCTGCATAGAGACAGTGATAACCTCGCTGCTACAAAAATCATCCTGTTCATGAAGTGACGGGAGGGCAAGTTTCTGCAATCAACAAGGGAGCGGGTAAAAGAAGCAGATTATTTGGTGTCGTCTTCCTCATCGTCTTTTTTCTTCTTTGCGGATTTCTTGAGCGTCTCATCGACCTTGTACTTGCTGTCGCGTTCTCCTTCGAACCATTTGCCGTCGGTCTGTTGGTCGATTTGCCCGGTGAGCTCATCGAGTTTGTACCGCATGTAGTTCTCCCCTTTGAACCACTCATCTGGTTCTGTCTTCTGTTGCTGCACAGGGTGCTCTGGGTGCTTGTCGGTGGTCAGGTAGGTGGTTTCTTTCTTCTTTTCTTGTACGGGGATGCGGAGTTCTTCTACCTTGGAAGAAGGTGTTGAGACAGAGAGGTCTTTCTTCTGGTCGACGGAGTAGAGGGTGGCGTCATGGGTGGCGTGGTTGCTGGATCGTCTCTGTGTGTAGGGGAGCGGCTCAGCTGGTGTGTCTGATGAAGGAGGCACCCCCGCCATGTACTTGCTTCGTTTCTGCCTCCACAGGACGATGATGATAGCGATGATGACAACGAGCACTGCGAGGAGAATGGGGAGAACCTGGAGGAACTGGACGCCGGTGAAATCCAGGAGGAATCCTTCGACGTTGTCGATGCGAATGGTCGTAGCTCCGAGGAGGAAGCCTTCCTTTGTGGCCTGAATGCTGATGGTGACATCGTTGTCCACGTTTGGTGCATCAATGTAGGCGACTCCCTGCGCATCAGTAATAGCGGGTTCGGTGTTGCCAGAGGTCGTGACAGTCACATCAGCGACGGGGTGACCATCGTGGTCGGTGACCGTGACTTGGAACTCCTTTTTTTCTTCAACGATGCTACGATCAGCAACAACCGACAGGAATCCTTGTACAACGCTGATTTCTGATGTATAAGGAACATACCCTTCTTTTGTTGCATTGATCAGAAATGAATGTGTTTGATCAAAGAGAGGAGCAGTGATCGTAATGAATGGCTGCGTCTCGTTGATGAAGTACGTCTGCCCAAGCACAGTAATGGTGACATTGAGTTCGATGGTTTCATCCGCGGTGCTTGCAATGATATCGTACTGCTTTCCTTCAAGCACCGTCGTGCCGATGTACTCATTCCAATCCTCAGAATCATACAGCGCAACCGTAAGGGAGTCATCGTCTTGAGCAGAGCCGGGTAATACGAACAGGCAGTGGACTGCGACAGACAGTAGAAGAATACATAAGACGGTGAGTGGTTTGATCGCAGGTGGCCTCGTCATCCTCATCCCTTCGTGTGAGTGCTGCGTGGAAAGATGCAGTACTGCCTATTTATGCTTTTTCAATAGAGTTCGGACAGATTATTTTTCTGCGAGTCGGTTCTTCAGCGCTGTGATGATGTCCACGGGACTTGGGTCAATGCCTCTGAGCACCGCGAGGTAACAACTCGTGAAATCACCAAGGCACATGAAGTACATCATCTTCGCCAGTCTGCTTTTCCCTTTCGGTGTGACTTCGATGACAGCGCCCGCCATGTTGGAGCACAGGTCGTGCATGAACTCCAGCCGCCGTGTCATTTCAACGAGCTCCTCATCTCTATCTCGGAAGAGAATACAGGAGAAGAGTTTCGAGACTTCCGGGTTTGCGGACCAGCCGACGAGATCATTGTGGTTGCACTCAGGGACTATGTCTGTGCGAGCGATGACTTTACTGTTCTCATTGAACTGATGACGCCAACGGAGTGCAATGGGTGCGTACACACCCCAGCCGTAGACCTGAGGGATGGTCTGGTGTATTTTTGTTGCCAGCTGCTTCGCAGGGTTACTCTCCAGTGGGACTGTTCGGTGAAGTGTGGTGATGAACTCTTGGGTGATGGTGATGGTTTCCTGGATGTCTGTCTCAATTGCTGTTTTGACTAAGCCGATTTTCTTCAAAAAGACAATAGCGGGAAACAGCAAGTACGGGGTGGCTGCCCGTGGCTGAAGTCCAGCAGGGATTTTCACAAAAGGCACCTGGCGTTTTTCAGCAAGCTCCTGGAGTTTCCCACCAGTGGAGATGCAGATGATTTTACATTTTTTCTGGTACGCCAGTTTAAAGGAACTGAGCGTCTCAGAGGTGTTCCCTGAGTAGCTCATGCACAGGACAAGGGTGTCCTTATTCACCCACTTTGGGAGATCGTAGTCTCTGTTGACGACGAGGGGGACATCAAGGGTATCTCGAAACAGACTGGCGAGAATGTCCCCAGAAATCGCAGACCCGCCCATCCCGGAGACGACGACGTCATCTACTTTTAAAAAAGTGAAGCGCTCCACCGTCTCAGCAATCGCTAGTGCCTCTTTGATTTGCTCAGGAAACCGAGCGAGTCCATCGAGCATATTGCTCTTATCCACTGATGATGTTCGTTCCAAGTCATGTTCAACCATGCTAACCATCTCTACGTTCTTACTCTCTCTGGACATCTCAAGTGATGCAACAGACATCGGAGAATGAAAGAGAGGGGGAGAAATCATCAGGTGTATACAAAAATATTTCTATAGCACCCTCTCGTCAGGGTGAAACAGAGGGAAAAAAGACTATAAAAACACGTGGGTCTTTCCCAGTTGCGTATGCAGTACGTCCAGGGAGACATCCTCCTCCACGAGGGTTTTGTTCACGGGTACCTTGGATTTTCAGCCAAGAGCCAAGCAGTTGAGATTGGAAAAGGCGTCCCACCAGCACAACCAGTGGCAAAGGGAGTGATTCTTCCAACGTTGGTGAATGCCCATACTCATCTCGGCGATGCCTTCATCCGAACCAAAAAGCTCCCGTTGCCTCGTAGTGTCTCAGAGTTGGTCCGCCCCCCAGATGGAGTTAAATTCCAACTGCTCAAAGGCGCAACAGAGCAGGAAGTTGTCCAGGGAATGCAGCAGGCAGTCTCAGAGATGAGCGCTGCTGGTACCGCAGGCTTCTGTGATTTTCGAGAAGGAGGCCTCATAGGAATTTTTCAGCTGAGGAGGGCACTGAGGCACAGCAGTGTTCATGCGATGATTCTCTCACGGCCATCGCAGATGAAATACGAACGAGAGGAGGTCGACTGGCTCCTGCAGAATTCAGATGGCATCGGCCTGAGCAGCCTCTCAGACTGGGAGCCTTCGGAGATAGAGAAAATCGCAGCCCATACCCGGAGAAAAAACAAGATGTTCGCCGTACACGCCAGTGAGATACTCCGTGAGGACGTGGATCGTATCTTGGAGTTACGACCAGGCCTTCTGGTGCACATGATTCAGGCAACGCAGGCTGATCTTCAGCGTGTGCATGATGCAGGTATTCCTGTCGTCATCTGCCCTCGCTCCTATTCCTTTTTTCATCTGAAGCATAATTTTTCTCTGATGAAACAGACCAAGGTGACCGTATTGCTGGGAACCGACAACGCGATGATCAACACGCCTGATGTCAGCGAGGAGGTCCGCTTCTTACGCAACTCTGGTAGCTTTTCTACTGAAGAACTCCTGAAAATGGTAACATATACTCCAAGGAAAGCTTTAAATTTAGATGATGATATTCAGGGGCCCACCCTATTACAACACTTCATTGTTTTAGAGAAAGGGTCTTTAAAACTCCTATACCGTAGATGATAGGGATGAAGAGGGATAACAGCATGATGAAAATTGAAGACGCGATGTCAAAGGATTTAATCGTTGGCTACGTACCAGGGACGATTCGAGACGCCTTAAAAACCCTTGCCAAACACAACGTCTCCGGGATGCCAATCCTGAAGAAAGACACAAAGAAAGTCGCAGGTGTTCTCACTCGTTCCGATATTTTCAGGAACCCTGACGAAGAGCAAATCGCGTTAATCATGAGTACCAAACCTATCACTGTCATGAAGGACGATTCACTGACCAGCGCTGCGAAACTGCTCTACGAGCACCGCATCCATGGCCTACCCGTGGTTGATAAACGCAAGAACATCGTCGGCATCATCAGCCCAACCGATGTGCTCAAAGCCTTAACCGATGAGTACGATGACATTGTTGATAACTATTTCACGAGAAATCTCGTCCCCGTGTACCAGGAAACCCCGATTACACTTATCATGGAAATCATCAGTGTCACCAACGAGACTGCTCTGCCTATTTTAAACCTTGAAGGGCAACTCGCTGGTATCGTCAGCGAAGGAGACCTGTTCAAACTCAGCCACATCAAAGAGAGCGTGTCGCAGACCAACCTGGGGATGGGTGGCGATGAGGATGAGTGGACCTGGGAGGGCATCCGGGATACCATCAGGTTGTACTACTCGACGACCAAGGTGGATCTCCCACCTGTTGCAGTGAAAGAAATCATGGTCACCAATGTGATAAAAGCGTACAAGAACGACCCGATCTCTGAGACAGCACGCAAGATGATGAAGAACAAGATCAGCCATGTGCCCGTCGTCAGCCCTGAGAACAAACTGTTGGGCATGGTCACCGATATCGATCTGATGTCATGCATGTTTAAATCCTCCAAATGAATTCCTTTTTTGCCATGGGAGCATGACACTGATGCCACAAGACATCTACGATAGAATTATGATGGTAGCCAAACGCAGAGGGTTCATCTACCCTTCGTTTGAGATCTATGGCGGCATCGCAGGGTTCTACGACTATGGACCACTCGGTTCTCAGCTCAAAAACAACCTTGAAAACCTGTGGAGACGTTTTTTTGTCTTACACGACAAATGCGTTGAAATCAGCACACCGACGATCACGCTGTACGAGGTGTTAGCTGCGTCAGGTCATGTCGAGGAGTTCACGGATCTCACCGTTGACTGCCTGAAATGTCAACGCTCCTACAAAGTCGAAGACATCATTGACAAAGGACTAAGTGTCGAGCAAGCAATGAATGAGGACAACATTCGGTGTCCGACCTGCCATGCATCCTTACACGATGCACACCCTGTCAACCTCATGTTCTCCACTAGCATAGGTGCTGGTGACGGACGGAAGGCGTTCTTACGCCCGGAGACCGCACAAGGCATTTTCACTAACTTCCACCTACTGTACCAATTCAATAGAAAGAAACTCCCCTTCGGAGTCGTACAAATAGGAAGGGGCTACCGCAATGAGATATCCCCTCGTCAGGGGACGATTCGACAACGTGAATTCTCCATGGCTGAGGCAGAAATCTTCTTCGACCCGCAGGATAAAACACATCCACTGTTCCCTACCGTCCAAGACAAAGAACTCTTCCTTTTTGACAACATAAATGAACTGAAGATGTCAGTCGCTGATGCCGTGAAAAAGAAGGTCATCAACAACCAGGCACTCGCGTACTACATGTACCTCACACAAGAGTTCCTGCTGCAAGCGGGGGTAAATCCAAAGAAATTCAGGTTCCGGAAACACGCAGCCGATGAGCTGGCGCACTACGCCACGGAATGCTGGGATGCCGAGCTGCACAGCGAGCGGTTCGGTTGGGTCGAATGCGTCGGCATCGCTGATCGATCCGCTTACGACCTCAACGCCCACATCGTCTCATCCTCTGTTGACATGTACGCCCTCAGGCCCTTTGATGAGCCAAAGGAGATTACCACCAAAAAAATCATCCCAAAGATGAACGTCCTTGGACCACGGTTTGGCAGTACAGCAGGGAAAATAAAGGAACAGTTGGAGACTCTGCACCCGTCAACAGCAAAGAAGATCACAGTCACTGTTGATGGCGAGCCACTGGAGATCCCAAAAGAGTGCTACGACATTGTGGATGTCACAGAGAAACAGAGTGGTGAAAAGTTTGTCCCCCACGTCATCGAACCATCCTTCGGCATCGATCGCATCCTGTACTTCGTACTTGAGCACAACTTTGTGGAAGACAAGAAAAAAGAGGAGGAGTACACCGTCTTACGTCTCACTCCCAAGATGGCACCCATCAAAGCAGGCGTGTTTCCCTTAATCAGCAATGAACAACTCATACGTCTCGCACGAGACATCGACGATACCATCCGCAAGCACGGCATCGAGACCTACTACGATGAAAGCGGCACTATAGGACGACGGTACGCACGGATGGATGAAATTGGCACACCCTTCTGCGTCACCGTGGACCATGACTCACTCTCAGATCACAGGGTCACTGTCAGGGACCGCGATACCACGAAACAAGAGCGAATCAACATTGATGACGTCGCATCATTGTTGAAAACGAAGCTGTCGCTATAAGCCTGGTTTAGAAGGCGTGGACTGTTTTTTTGACAATAGCAAGTATTTCATCGATTTCTTCAGCAGTAATTGTTAATGGCGGCCGGAACCGTATCGTCACCGACCCGCAGGTGAGCACAAGCAGATGATTGGCGTACAGCTTGGATTTCAGTGCATCGCGCAGCTGTGGGGTCGGCAGGTCAAAGGCACACATCAGCCCTCGTCCCCGTGCATTGGAGATCTTCTGAGAATACTGCTGTTGTATGTCTTCTAGACCTTCGAGCAGACGTTTCCCTTGCACCTCAGCGTTTTTCACCAGGTGCTCCTCATCGATGACCTCGAGGTACTTCTGGCAGCGCACCATGTCGATGAGGTTGCCACCCCAGGTGGAATTCAACCTGCTCGGTACTCGAAACACATTCTCTGGTATCTCATCGACACGACGGTTGACCATGATCCCACAGATCTGTGTCTTTTTTCCAAACGCGATGATATCTGGTTCAAAATCAAAATGTTGATACGCCCACATCTTTCCCGTTAACCCCACGCCGGTTTGTACCTCGTCGATGATGAACATCATCTCATACTCATCACACAGTCGCCGCAGTTCATGGAAGAACTCTTTGCGGAAGTGGTTGTCCCCGCCTTCCCCTTGAATAGGTTCGATGATGAGCGCTGCGATGTCATCAGGGTTCTTCTCCACCGCGTGTTCTATCTCAGAGACCGCTTGGTGTTCAAGGTCTTTAACGGTGGTGAGGTGCTCTGCGTTCAACGGAAAGGTGATTGTAGGATTAGTGATACGCGGCCAGTCAAACTTCGTGAAATACCGTGTTTTATCCTTGTTAAACGTGTTGGTCATAGACAGCGTGTACCCCGTGCGTCCATGGAACGCGTCTTTGAAGTGGATGACTTGTCGACCCAGTTCTCCTTTCCCTCGTGCGATGTTCTTTCGTATCTTCCAGTCAAACGCGGTCTTCACACCGTTTTCAATAGCGAGGGCTCCTCCTGCAATGAAAAACAAGTGTGGGAAGTTCTTTGGTACTGCAAACTTCCCAAAGGTGTCCACAAACTCCGCCATCTCAACGGTGTAAATATCAGAGTTCGTCGGGTTGTTCACTGCTACGTCACCGAGTTTTTTCACAAACTCAGGTGCCGTGAGCTGCGGAGGGTTACAGCCGAGCGGTGCTGTCGCAAAAAAAGAAAAGCCGTCAAGGAACGAGGTGCTGCTACGGGCATCGTAGATGCGGCACCCTTTACTTTTTTTCAAATCTAACACAAGGTCAAAGCCATCGGCAAGCATGTATTTGCCAAGGGTCGTATGGACGTTCTGTGGTTGTATCGCCATAGTCGTTCTCCTCCAGAGGATACAGAGTGGTTCCTGGTAGAGCGGTATCCTTCTACGTTATAAAATGATATCGGTCATGGTGTGATTTTCTCTGATGTTTCCACAAACCGTATCCCCATGCTCTCTAGTTCGTCTAAAACAGGGTTGTAGATTGCTGGGAGGACAGGGATGTGCACGCCGGTGATGGCGATGGTTTTCTGCAGTATCATTTTCACGGCGATGGCAGCGGGGAGTGCGACGGTTCGTGCCACTGAGGTGTCAGTATCTGGTATGCCGTAGTCAACCAGGGTTGAGGTCACGTACTCTTGGTGCCGTGGATACTGTGCGATGAACTCGTGGTGCATCACCACCATGTCGCGCTCATGGGGAGCCATGGACATTTTTTTGAGGGTGAGGACATTGAGGTAATCTAGGGGGTTGTTCTTGTCTGTGGGGAGTGGCTCGGTGCCAAACAGTCCTAGCCAGTTGAGTCGCTTGATGATCGCGGCAGAGGGTTTCAACCCAAGGTACCGTGCCGCTGCAGTAGAGAGGTCATCTTGTTGTGATGCTTTGATGAGGTGTCTGGTGAGGTCGCCGTAGGTGTTCCCGGTGAATCCCCTTGGTGGTTCTTCGCTCAGCCACCCTAGTGCGACAATACTGCGGAGGGTCTCACACCAGCCGGTCATCCGGAACGTGCCCCGGTAGACGGTTCTAGCTTCCTGCAATCCATAGATGTCTTTGTACGGCACAGAGTTGCGGTTTGGGTAGTTCTCAAAGGTGCCAACACCAGGGACGTCTTGGAGGTAGTAATTCTCAAAGAGCTGCTCACCAGGAATGGAGATTTCTTTTCCCTGCTCCAGCCATTGTGCTGCGTTGCGGGATGCGAGCAGAACACCACGGGGTGACCAGGAGAACTTGTAGCCGAATGGGTTGTTGTTTGCTTCATGAGCGGGAAGTGCTCCGGTCGTGGAACGGAAGCTGACAACCTTGCCTTGTCTGTTGGTAATACCATGGATGATGCGCATCGCGGACATGTGGTCGATACCAGGGTCCAGTCCGCACTCATTGAGGATGAGGATCCCTGCTGCTTTTGCTCGTGCATCCAGGGCTTTCATCGCGTCACTGACGTACGATGTCGTCACCATGTGCTTCTTGTGTCGTATGCACATCTCAGCGACCTTCACGTGGTAGGTGTACGGCAGCAGACTGACAACGACGTCTGCCTGTGAGACAAACTCTTCTACTTTTTTGTCATCGGTGACATCCAAGGCAAACGCTTTGCCCTGTGGGTGCCCTTGGATCATGTGTTCTGCTTTGCTGACAGTACGACTCGCCATGATCACGTGGTACTCTGGTTGATCTAACAAGTACTGAATCATCGGTCGAGAGACCATGCCTGCGCCGAGAACAAGAACGTGTTTCATAGGGCTGCCTCCAGGAGTTACTCGTGGCTAAGCAGCGTATCTGCTGACCTTATAAAAATCTGTTGATGTACTGGTACTGGGGGGTGAGTGTACCTCGATATAAAATCACGGCATTTTTTATCTCATCAGGTACGGCAAGGGACTCAAACTCAGGGACCGAGTAATCAGCATTCATAATCTCGGGGATATATCGGACGAGCACTTCACTAAACGCTTGGGAGGACTCCCGTGGCAACTCGCAAGGGAGGTTATCGACAGCCATGATGACCACACCATCACCGGTATAGCCATCATGAATCGAATCGGTAGCAGGAGAGTACACAAACACAGGATTATCTGGAGTAGTGATTTTCTCTGTACACTCAATAGCCCCCTTGATATCAACACTGATATCTCCAATCACTTTTAAGTGCGGCTGTGGTTTCCTAGGCATGATTTTTTTCAAATAATCCTTTGTGACGAGCCGTGGATACTGGTTATTCCAGAAAATACAGTTCATCAGAATGGACAGTGAGGGGATATACTGCTCAAACACAGAGTAGTACAACTCAGGGTGTTGGTAGTACTGTTGAAGATTGAAGGGGGTATCAGCAGAATTTGGTTGCACCATATGCTCCTCTCTGAAGACCACCTTGTAGATCACTCTGTTTGATGGATGGGCGCTGATCTGAGGGATGTCTGCTGGTTGGATCGCCTGTACCGGTAGCATATCTAGGATTTCTTGTGTACCTACTGAGACATGGCCATAGCCTGCGATACCAATAATAAGAGGAGTCAGAGAGGTTGGCAGCCCCGTGGTTTGGATAGTACGACCAATTGCAGCTAGATGTGTTTTAATGTCATCGAGATTTTGGTACTGATGGGCTAAGTGTACTTCTTTTAATGGCGAGTCAACCTGCTCCCACTGCAGTCGTTTGCCAAATGCCCAGAGAGTATCCACCATGCCAGCAAGACCAGCGAATCTGCCGAAAAACACGAGTCGTTTCCCCGTCTGATCAACAATCCGCTCGTAATCGATGAGAGTACAATGCTTCTCCATCATTATTTTCAGCATCGGCATGTTGTAGCTCTGGCCTTTGATGGTGTGGGAGAAGAACACGTAGGTTTTTCCGTGTTCAAACACAGGGAGCGGTATCTCTTTGACTGCGAACACCACCGAGCTTGGTGTGAGACTCTCTTGGACACGCGCTCCAGCAGAGTGATAGTCGGTGTCAGGAAATACACGAATCTGAGACGGTTGAATAATCGTGTCAATCCCATGGTTCCTGTGGAGTTCGAGCACATGCTGAGGGGTGAGAGGAACACGTCTCTCCCAGCGGTTCTTATCTTCTCTACGGATACCAAGGGTTGAACTCATCTGTGAAACCTACAACACCCCAACCATTCATGTTTAATAGGTTTTACGGACAGCAGAAAGCACAGATCACTGGAGAAAAAAAAGAGAAGGGAGAGAGGGAAGGAAGGGGAGGAGTAAATGGAAAGCATACAGGATGGGATGCTTCCCTCTCTCATCTTTTGGTTTACGGATGGCTTCTATGCAAAGGAAATACTGGTCAGTTCGCTGAGATCAGTGAGAGCATTGATTTTCACCATGGCATTGGAGATGGTGTACAGGTTATCTCCAATGTACAGGGACCTGGTGATGTCGGTGTCAGAGGATCCCCAGTACCAGTAGTAGTCCTGTCCTTGCTGTTGCACCTGCTCAGGGGTCTGATGGGTGATGCGCCCATGGTAGTCAAACCCGTTCTCCAGGCTGAGGTGGTACACATAGGCTCCTTGGAAGGTGAACTGCCCCCAGTCTTGTGGTATCTCTATGATGTTACTCTCATTGATAGTATCAATCGTTGCTTGTGGGATCTCATACAAGCTGATGGGGATGACCAGGAGTTCTTTTTCCCTGTCGAAGAGGAAGGCTTTGTGATCGTACAGGACTGGGCTGTCCGTGCCACGGTCGCCGATGACGACCTTGGCGACTTCCACAGGATGCTCTATGTCGCTGACGTCGAAGAGTGCGAGCTTCACCCCTAGGATAGCGGTGTAGTACACCGCGTGGGTGGTGTGAATCTTGTCTGCATCAATGCTGGGGTCGACTTCTTTTCCAACGCCGATGATGTGCGTCTCATCGTACGGGTGGAGGTACTCAGAGTAGCCAGGGATTTTCAGTTCACCAAGGATCCGTGGGTTGTATGGGTCTGAGAGGTCAAGGGTGAAGAGCGGGTCAACCTGCACAAAGGTCACGAGGTACGCTCGGTCGCCTAGGAACCGGGCTGCATAGATGGACTCGCCAGGTGCGATGTTCTCAATCTGTGAAATCTGCTTCAGGTCGGCATCCAGGATGTACACGTTGTTGCTGGTTTGCGAGCCTTCGCCCCAGTTGTTGCCCACGGTCGTTGCGATCCTGAAGAACCCGTTGTGCTCATCCATGGAGAACTGGTTGAGGATGTGACCAGGGACTTCTCCTTGGGCGATGTAGGTGATGTCCCCTGAGTTGATAGAGATCTTATGCAGGATAGTCGTCTCATCGATACCGGTTGATGGCACCCCCTGTTGAGTCATGTAGAGAGCATAGACCGGGTAGTGGGCTGAAGCAAGGTAGATGTTGTCCCGTGAGACGTACATGGTCTGGGAGCTGCCCAGCATGAAGCTCTTCTCGTCAACCTCGTTGGTGTCCAGGTTAATGGACAGCACATGGCTCATGGTGTCTGAGAGCTCTGGGACGTCCACATAGTAAATCTTATCAGCAGAGATGTTCTGCGTGTCGTTATCAATCCGTATCGTTGGGATCTCCAGGGTGTAGTTCTGCTCATCAATCATGCGGTAAATGTTGTAGGTGTACTCGGTGGCAACCAGGTACACGTACTCATCGATTAAGCGAGCGTCAAAGTAGCTGCCGTCGATTTTCACTTCTTTGGATAACACAGGGGTCGTTTTATCAGTGATGTCATAGACACGAATCACGGTTTGTGAAGAACCACCCCACCAGTAGTTCCCATAGATTCCTACGTCTCCTTTCTCAGGGTCATAGGACTCGTACTCTTCGCCGAACAGTACCAGACGGTCCCCTCGGATGAATAAATCGCTAATGTAGACGTTCTGCACAGAGATGGTAGCAAGAATCGTTGCATCGAACACCGGGTATGCTTTCAGGATGTAAATCGTTTGGTTCGCCAGCACGTACAGGTAGGTGCCATCAGTTTTGACAATGTCCGGCTCATCGACACCGATGACTTGGACATTCGTTGTTGAGTAGGAAGGAGCCCCCCCACTACCGAGTGCTTCCCCGGCATCCATGGCTACTCCAGGAGCAGAATTCTCCCATTTGAGACCAAAATCACGGTACATAGTACCCTGGCTCATACTGGTTTCGTAGCGTTCCTGCAGGAAGGCAAGGAGATCGTCATAAGACGTGAAGGTATTGAGTGTATAGCTATAGCCTTGGTTCTGTGGCAAGAAGGTTATCAATGCAAAGCCGCTTGCGCATACTAACACTACTACAAACAACACACTGGTCAGCTGGACGTGTTCTTTTTTCATGGTTCTCACATCATTTCCTATTGTAGTATTTCCTGTTATACCTGTCAGCGTTTATATACTGTCTGAAAACGTTTGGGAAAAACCAAACAGTGCCTTCTGGTAGTTTCAGCTATCCCCCTCCTAGCTATATATAGTCTGGTCCTTTCTGGATACAGTGGTGTGAGCGTAGGTGTCGTCGAAGAAGACCGATGTCATCAGTGCATCTGAGATTGGTCAGTATATGTACTGTGCGTGCGCGTGGCAGTTGCACCGCATGGGGTACACACCGCAGTCAGCGTTTCTTGAGCCAGGCAAACAGATGCATAGTGAACTTGGGGATCGACTGGATGGGTTCGAGAGGAAGATGCGGTGTTCACGGTGGTACGCCCTCGTAGGTATTGTGCTGTTGTGTGTGGCGTTGTGTCTGTTCCTGGTTGAGGTGGTCTTATAGAGGTGCTCATTTTTGGTCTGCTCTTAGTGGTGTGCGCAGGTGTGCTGTGTGCATACGCAGTCAGGATCAGGTCATCGGTGTCTCGTGAGAAGCAACGCTCAGGCATCCCAGAAGGAACCGTGGTCTACACTGATCTGAATGTCCCTGCGACGCCGTTGTTCTCCAAGCGGTTCCGTCTCTCTGGAAAACCAGATTATATCCTGCAGCGGGATGGACAGTTCCTGCCGGTGGAGGTGAAGACTGGGGGGCAGTCCCAGCCGCAGCAGGGTCATATCCTGCAGCTGGCTGCGTACTGTCTGTTGATCGAAGAGGCGTTTGGGGTGTTTGTCCCTGAGGGCATCCTGGTGTACAACACGAAGCCGTATACTATTCATTTTAATCCGAAGCTTCGGTTCGAGTTAGAGTCAGTGATAAAAACGATGCGACACCTGCTTCGCTCAGGCGTGGTAGAGCGGAATCATAACCAGCCCGGTCGATGTCAGCGGTGCTCAATGAGGCAGTATTGTACAAGTAAA
This sequence comes from Thermoplasmatota archaeon, assembly GCA_016927555.1. Taxonomy (GTDB): domain Archaea; phylum Thermoplasmatota; class E2; order DHVEG-1; family DHVEG-1; genus SM1-50. Next base: position 19,254 of record JAFGML010000035.1, on the reverse strand, counting down.
ATAATATAACGGATAATATTCCATAAAAATAATATACTCATCTTGTCATGTAACCAAATATATCTGAGCATCATTGGGATAGTGTATGAAGAGAGGTCATGGTATTGGTTTCGGGAAGGCTATCTTGTTTAATGAACATTTTGTGGTGTACGGGATTCCCTCGATTGTATCTGCTATTGGGCAACATACCGTAGCAAAAGTAGAGCCGTACGACAAGCCAGGGTTTACACTGCTCGATAAGCGACCAGCGACGCCGAAGTACAAGGAGGATAAGCTAGAGCAGCAGAAGGACTCCTTCTCGTTGATGTTTAAGAAGATGGGGCTTGATCTGTCCAAAAACGGCGTGAGCATCACGTTGGATGGTAATTTGTATGCCGCGAGTGGCATTGGTGCGTCTGCTGCGTCCTGCGTCGCGGTCGCACGAGCTCTTGCAGAGTATTATGAGATGTCGTTGTCTGATGAGCAGATCAACGAGATCGCCTACGAGGGTGAGAAGGGGTACCATGGGACGCCGTCTGGTGTGGATAACACCGCATCCACGTATGGTGGGCTCATCTGGTTTCAGAAAGGCGATGCGAACGTCATCGACCGGATAACCTTGGCAAACCCGGTGGAGATTGTTATTGGCAACACCGGGAAGGTGACTGACACCAAGGCAGCAGTGGATGGCGTGCGACAGCGCAAGGAGCAGAACCCGAAGAAGTACCAGGAGGTGTTTGATCGGGCTGAGAACATCGCGTATCTTGCGAAACGTGCATTTGCGGATCGGTCGTACACCGATATCGGCAAGTTGATGAATGAGAACCATAAGCTGCTGCAGCAGATTGAGGTGTCGTCCCGTGAGCTTGATTTCCTGGTCAGTATCGCCCGTGAGGCTGGCGCGCTTGGTGCGAAGCTCACTGGTGGCGGCCTGGGTGGCAACATGATCGCTTTGACGCCGGGTAAAGACGTGCAGAACAAGGTAGCCACCGCTATTGAGAAGGAAGGCTTCCAGACTGTGAAAACCATCATTGGTGCGTCGCGTGAGGATGTGGAGTACTAATGCATCTTCGTCCGTTTCTCAAGAAGCTCGAAGAACAGGGGAGTCTTGTTCGCATCACCAAGGAAGTCTCAGTGAAACATGAGATTGCTAATATAATGTACTCTCTGAATGAGAAACCCGTGATTTTTGAGCATGTGAAAGGCTACAGGTTCCCGGTGTTCGGGGGTATTACCTCTGATCGGGATGTCATCGCGCAAGGTCTAGGTACGACGAAGGAGAACCTGTTGATGAAGCTGGTTGAAGCCTTGCGTCATCCGAAGGTCCCTGAGGTGGTGCAGAACGCGCCATGTCAGGAAGTCGTGGTCAAGGACCCGGATCTGAGTATGTTGCCGTTGCTGTTTCATCTGGATGGTGATGGCGGCAGGTATGCGACTGCGACCGTGGCGACGATTAAGGATCCGCAGACTGGTAGGAACGTGTCGTACCATCGGCTGATGGAGCGTGGCAAGAATCGGTGTACTGCTCGCTTGATTAAGGGTCGTCAGACACGGACGACGTACGACAAGACCACGGGTGACCTGGAGATGGCTGTCTGTATCGGGAATTCGGTGCCCGTGATGATTGCCGCCTCACTTGGTCCACCGTCCGGTGTTGATGAGTTTTCCATAGCGAACGCGTTGTATCCGATGAAGATGGTGAGATGTAAGACCAAGGACCTTGAGGTGCCTGCTGAGTCTGAGATTGTGCTTGAAGGACGACTCATCAGGGATGTTGATAAAGAGGGTCCTTTCGTGGATCTGACGGAGACCCGTGATTTTGAGCGTAAGGAGCCTGTGTTTGTCGTAGATTGCATCACGCATCGGAAGGATGCGATGTACCAGGCGCTCATCCCTGGGCGGCTGGAGCATAAAATCCTCATGGGCATGCCAAAGGAGCCGACGATCTACGATCAGGTCAGCAAGGTAGCCGTCTGTAAGAATGTGCTGGTGACCATGGGTGGCGGCTCATGGCTGCATGGTGTCGTGCAAATCCAGAAGAAGCACCCGGATGATGGCAAGAAAGCTATTGAGGCTGCGCTCTCGGGTCATAAGAGCATGAAGCATGTCGTCGTGATTGATGAGGATGTTGACATTTACAATCCCAATGCGATTGAGTGGGCGATTGCGACCAGGTTCCAGGGTGGCAGTGATTTGGTGGTGAAGCGTGACCAACCAGGTAGTTCCCTTGACCCGTCCTCAAAGCAGGAGGAGGGCAAGAAGGCGCTGACCGATAAGGTCGGTGTGGATGCGACGATTCCGTCTACTGTCGATAAGAGTAAGTATGAGATTGTGAAGTACAGAACAGTGAACCTTGATGAGTACGTCAGGTAGTGGGAAGTACAAGGTCTGGCTGAAGCGCTACGAGATCGGTAAGGACCTTGTGTTTTTTGTTGGTGGTGGGGAACGACCACATGTTGGTGGTGTGGTGATTGCTGAGCCTGGGGAACAGGTGAGGGTCATCCGGTTGTCTGGTCACTATGATGATGTTGTGCTCAAACCGATCGCTGAGGCAGCGTGTACAAAATATCATGTCAAGGTAGTCGCGGTTGGTGGTGTGCATGTTGATCATGCGACGAAAGAGGAAATCCAAGTATTAGTCCAGAATTGCAAGAAGTTGGTCAAGCACGTCTGATATTAATGAGCGAACAACCCTTTTGTGACGATGGTGGCATAGCTTCCTTTCGGTAACGTAAAACTGACCTGAAGTTTCTGCCGTTGGACATTTCCTCTGCTGTTGATCTCATCTGGCGCTGGTGACGAGACAGAGAAATCCGTTGGCATGAGCAGGACGTTCCGTGGCCTGGCTTTGAAGAAATTCCCGGTCTCCGTCTCAATATCAAAATCAGGGATCGCTACCCTCTCTTTTCTAAGCACAGCATCGACGATCCGTTGCTCTGCCTCGGTGAACACCGCGGTCTCGCTGACCGAAAGAAACGTCAACGGAATCTTTTTCCTCTCCTCCTCAGAAAGACCAGTGTAAAACAGCAACGCCCCAATGGAGTACTCCACTGAGTACAACTTCCTCGCCTCCACACCCTGTCTTAGTACTTCCTTGACGCATTCGTTCCACAGATAGCTCTGGTACGCATTCACGTACATCTCCCGCAGGTTCGCAGGGATCCTCTTATATGCAGAAAGCCAGCTGTGCGTCTTGAGATATTCCTTGATGACGAGGGAGAACGCTTTATTGAACACACGTATCCCCGCAAGGTCATTCCATTGAACAAGAATCCTGCGTTTCTCATCCTTGATTTTTTTTGGCTCTGATTTCTGATACATGGTTAAGTATTGTTTAACCGCTTGCTCATAGTTCTTCTGTATAATCATTTTTCCGATGAACTCATGGTCAAGGACGCTGCCGAACCGCTGTGAGTCAAAATAGTTCGGCACACCACACCGAGGAACAGTCTCTGCCCGTGCCATGACGTCCTTGAGTTCATCAGGTTTCAGATCACGCACGGTGATGATGAACCGGTTCCCTGTCAGATCACCGATCTTGATTTTTTTCTGAGCATGCCCAACAAGGGTGAGGGACAACGACTCCAGCTTCAAGCCACGAACATTGTATTTCGTAGGAATCGACACGTATTGCCGCGCCACCGCATGTTTATCCTTCAGACCAGCATAGCCAATCTCAAAGAGTGAAATCCGCAGTTTTCCTGCGATCCGCCGCACCGCGTCAAACGTATCAACCTCTTGTTTCTCCAGCAGAAACACGGTATGCTCCTCCCTCTCTGGACTGATGGGGACGGAGGAGACCTCCTCGACAATGAAATCAGAGGGCTGCTGCTTCAGCTTCATAGGCACAACACAAACACTAAAATAATCAGAGCATATAACCCTGTCCATTACAGGGGTTATTCTCATATGTATCTGACAAAAGAAGAAGAAAAAATACTTCATGGTGAATCAGGCGAGGTCGCAGAACGCATGATGCGGCTGCTCGTCCAGCTCGGTGACATCTACGGCGCTGACAAGATGATACCGGTCGGCTCTGTCCAGGTCGCTGGTGTCTCCTACAAATCCATCGCAGACCCAGGCACCGAGTTCCTCGAGGACCTCGCCAGCAAAGGAGCAAAAGTCAAGGTCCTGACGTTCCTCAACCCAGCAGGCATGGACCTGGAGAACTGGGAGACGCTGAAGTTCCCCAAGGAATTCGCAAAAAACCAATTACGTATCATGAACGCGTTCAAAAGCATGGGTATCGTCATCACCGCGACCTGCACGCCATACCTCGCAGGCAACCTCCCACGGTTTCGCGAGCACATCGCCTGGTCAGAATCATCAGCAATCTCATTTGCCAACTCAGTGATCGGCGCACGTACCAACCGCGAGGGAGGACCCTCAGCACTCGCCGCAGCCATCCTAGGAAAAACCCCAAACTACGGGTTCCACCTCTGGGAGAACAGACAGCCGAGCATCAAAGTGAAGATAGAAGCAGACCTGACCTTTGATGCTGACTACGGCGCGCTTGGATATCATGTCGGCAAACTCATCAAAAACAAGATTCCGTACTTCACCGGCATCAAGAATGCTGACACTGACCAGCTCAAAGCCCTGGGTGCGGCGATGGCCGCCTCAGGCGCAGTCGCCCTGTACCACGTCGAAGGACTCACCCCAGAAGCAGATCTTGTTAAGAAAGACAACCTGGAGACCATCACGGTCACCAAAAAAGAGCTTGATGAGGCGTACGCGAAGCTCAACACAGGAAAACAACCAGATATCGTAATCCTCGGCTGCCCGCATGCCTCGTTACGGGAAATCGCTGCTGTCGCAGAGCACCTCAAAGGAAAACACCTGAAAAAACCAGTCTGGGTGTGCACCAGCCGGATGATGAAAGAAGCAGCAGACCGCATGGGATTCACAGCAACCATTGAACAAGCAGGAGGACACATTGTTGCTGACACATGCATGGTCGTCTCACCCATCGAGGACATGGGGTACAAGACCACGGGTGTGAACAGCGGCAAAGCAGGCAACTACCTCCCCGGGTTCTGCAAACAGAACGTGTGTTTCAACAATCTCCATAAACTGCTGGAGGCGGTTCTCTAATGAAAGGACGCATGATCTCACCAGGGAAAGTCAAAGGGACAGCGCTTGTGTCAAAAGAGCCAATTGGATTTTACGGCGGCATCAACATCAAAACCGGCATAGTCATAGAAAAAGGCCATCCCCTCGAAGGGAAGAACGTCAAAGACAAAATCCTGGTGTTCCCGTGTGGAAAAGGCTCCACCGTCGGCTCGTACGTTATCTACGGGTTGCAGAAGAACGGTGTTGGCCCCAAAGGAATCATCAACAGAGAAACAGAAACCATTGTTGCTACCGGTGTGATCCTAGCAGGAATCCCCTGTGTCGACAAGATTGACATTGATCAGATTAAAGAGGGGGACACTATAGTGTTGAATGCGGATAACGCGACTGTCGAAGTAGCACGATAAAACTAAGGTACTTTTTGTTTTCTGTAGACATTCCTCATATAAACCCCGGATAAATATACTTTAGGTACACCAATTGCTGAAAATAAAATCAATCCATCTGGATGAATAAAGTACAATAGGGCACACAGAATCCACCAGATAATTGTGATTATCCCAATCATTTTTGGAGAATCCCACGGTGTTGTATGTTGAAGATAGTGCTTTGTTGTTTTCATTCCTAACACGTAGTAGATAATATAAATCCCAAAAGAGGATAGACAAAAAACGATGAGGACGAAAAGAGGTTGGAGGTTTTGAAAAGGTTTTGTGATGTCAACAGAGAGGAAATATAAGAATGTGATGAGTGTACCATCGATTAGTGAGAGAAGAACCCTCGTGGTCTGTATTTTCAAATGAATCACTCCATCATTGAGATTGAATGTTCCATATAAAAAAACTACCTGTTGGTGAAAGCACCTTTGTCTTCATCATTCCGAAGGGAGATATGACGCTACGATGTATATTAGGTTTATAGAACAGTCATCCAATCTTCGACGGTTTTTTCAAAAGAGAGTATAACGTTTATTGAAATGTGAGTGTCTTTTCAAATAATTCACAACGACAGTAAAGAATCTAATAAAGAGAACAAGTACCAATAATAATTCAATATAGTACTGTCCAGAGGGGTAGAAAATGAATAGTGAACCCGGGATTTTGTGCTTCAGCAAAAATGACTGCCGAATGAGACGACTGCGAAATCACGTCCCATGACCTGTGAGGATACACAACAGTTGAGAGTAGCAGACCACTACCGGTTGTGACTTGGATCGCTGCAATCATCGCATAACACAGTCGTTTCTAATCAACGGTCATATGAAAAAAACCTATGATGAATCACCTATGAACAAATCATCATCATAAAAAAAGAACCTAGAGGAACGCTCGCATACTCCACGACACACCAGTACCCTGGAGAGCAACCTCATGATCACCATCGTTATCAGTCCACGTCAGTGACCCATCAATGGTCACGTACCCGATTTTCATCCCCAAATACGTTGGGAACTTCCAAATTTTTTGTGTCCCATGGGTGATGTCCAAGGTAGCCTGCAGTGATGTTTGTGTACCAAACAGCAAGGACTGACTGGTGAGGAATAAAGGGTTCAGGCTGGGGTCTGCCTGAACCGTCAACGTCTTTGGTAACGCAACGAGGGGAAAGATCTTCTCGTCTTTCGCAGTGATCTTCAAGTTCACATCTTTGAGCTCGGTTACCGTCTGTCCATTATCTGCGGTAATCAGCAGGGTGCCAAACGGGTCGAGTGAGGAAATTGCACCAGATAATGCCTGCGGCGTAGGCAAATAGTTCGACGCGTAGATGCTCCAACCGTTCTCCAAGCTAAGCGTGAACCAGTCCCATCCGCCAATCGCCAGTCGGGTAATAGCAACTGGGGTCCAGGAGTGCTCATGGGACCCAGTGCCTCTCACAGGATAGGTCTGCCCGTCAATAGTAACAGTGCCAACCACCTCGCATCCCAGCAGCACGTAGCTGGCGACTTCGCTGTCTGATTTATCAAACGCTCGTGTACTCAACGTCCAAATCGGTAGTGAGGGAGCAGTGAAATCAAGGTCGATGATGATCTCATGGGCTGAGTCGATCTCCTCATCCTCAGCATGGACATGCCAGTGGGGATAGGAGCCTTCTGCCCAAGAGTTGTCAAACGCGACTTTCACACCCGGGGAGCTGGCGATGAGCGTCCCTTGCTTGATGATCCCTAGGAAGTGCTCCTTGTTGATCATGCCTCCGTAGGCTTCACTGGAATTCCCAAGCAGGCTGACGACGAGCAGATCAGGTTTGTTCGTTCCAAAGAGATCACCCCGGGCCATGTGGTTGAAGCTCACCACAACAGACCAGTCCTTCAGATGACTTGCAGTGTCGTTGAACACCGCGTTGAAGTACCACCACTCCCGGGAGACGCGCAGTTCATCAAAATGGACGCCCTCATCAACCGCGGAGACATCCCGTCGATACGCAGGTACAAAAGACATTGGTGGAGCAGGTACCTGTATCGGTGGGAGTGTCGTGGTTGTATTGTTACCGCCTGGTGGAGTCGAAGGGTCTGGGTGGAGAATAGTGGAGATGTAGTCTGCTTTGTACAAGAACGCTGTTGACGTAATGATGAGGATCACGATGATGACGGTATCTGTTTTTCTGAATGTCATTCTCCACCAAGTTGAATGTACTGTACTTGTGCGTCTGAAGGGAGTATATAAATAGTTTCTTGTACAACTGTTACCCGTTTTCACCGCGCGGATATGTATATAATACGGTGAACAATTACAACCCACCTACATGTGGAGGCTTCATCATGGTTGAGAAACGCGATATTGAGAAGTATCTCACAGAGCTAGCATGGATACACGATAAAAGTCTTCGAGAAAAGGTTGTCGAGGTCTGGAAAAAAGCTGCGGACCAAGGACACTGGGAGGACCTCACTCAAGTACCCTTCACCCTGCTGTTTGAGAACTCAGGGTTACTGGTCGACCACACCAAGAGGATTACGAAACTTGCACAAAGCGTGGCAGCCGCCCGAGACGAACCCCTCAACCGTGATTTTCTTCTCGCAGGAGCGCTGCTCCATGATGTCGGAAAGATGCTTGAATATGAACTGAGAGACGGTAGAATCGTGAAAAGCAAACTCGGGGAAACCATGCGTCACCCAGTGTCTGGTGCGAAGCTTGCTGAGGAATGCGGGCTTCCTAGAGAGGTTGTCCATATCATCGCTGCGCACTCCCATGAGGGGGACACCATGAACCGGACGTACGAAGCAATCGTTGTCCATCACTGTGATTTCATTGATTTTGAGATCAAGAAAAGGAAGTGAGACGATGCTTGTGAGGAACGCTGCTGGTAGACAAGTGGAAACCACCTTTGGGGAGGTGACGATGAAGCCGTTCTCTGGTGCACGGAAGTACGGGTTTGACTCCAAGCTCACCACTCTTGAGAAAGCGTTGAAGCACTGTGGGTTGAAGAACGGGATGACCGTGTCGTTCCACCATCAGCTGCGCAACGGGGATTTCGTGGTGAACCAGACGCTTGCTGCAATCAAAGAACTCGGTGTGAAGGATATTCGTCTTGCACAGACAGCGTTGTTCACCGTGCATCAACCGGTCATCGAGTACATCAAAGAAGGAGTGGTCAGCCGCATAGAGGGAAGCTTGAACGACTCGGTGGGTGACTATGTCTCAAAGCACCCTTTGAATAGCCCGGTGATCCTGCGGTCCCATGGAGGGCGGTGGGCAGCAGTTAAAACAGGGGAGCTTGCTGTTGACATCGCCATCATCGCTGCCTCAGCAGCAGACGAGCATGGGAACTGCACCGGCGTGGTAGGAGACAGTGCCTTTGGCCCGATTTCGTACTCACAAGTTGATGCGATGAAAGCAGCACATGTGATCGTCGTCACCGACACTATCGTTGAGTACCCCTGCCAACCACAGGAGATCCAGGAGCGCCACGTCGACTACGTCGCACAGGTAGACCAGATTGGTGATCCAAAGATGATTGTCACGGGGTCGCTGAAAATCACGGATGATGCTGAGAAACTGAACATCGCCAGACAGTGCGTAGATTTAATGGACGCAGCTGGTCTCATAGAAAACGGCATGGTGTTCCAATCCGGAGCAGGAGGCATTTCACTTGCTGCAGTGAAGTACCTTGCCGAGCGACTTGAGGAAAAAAACGTGGTTGCCTCGTGTGCCACAGGTGGTCTGACCAAGTTCATCATTGATATTTACAGAGCAGGTCGTGTGAAGAAGATCTACTACTCGCAGGTGTTTGACACCGAATCGATTCAGTTCATCCAACATGACCTTGGCCTGCCAGCAGACATTGGTCACTACGCGGACCCGACATCAAAGGGGCGGACTGCTGACAGCCTGGATGCCGTGGTCCTGGGCGCCACAGAAGTAGACGTCGACTTTAATGTCAATGTTAATACCCACAGCGATGGCAGACTCTTGCATGGAATCGGAGGACATCAAGACACCGCAGCTGCATCGTACCTGACAATAATCACTACCCCGATATTCAGGAAGACAAACCCGATTGTACGGGAGAGCGTCACGACGATTACAACACCTGGTGCGGTTGTTGATGCGATTGTGACGAACCGTGGGATCGCGATTAATCCACTACGAAAAGACCTGCTGAAAAAGATAGCGGGATCTATCGATTTTGTTCCCATTGAAACACTCAAAGACATGGCGTATGAAGCAACGGGTGGACCAGCGTCACCAAATCTTGGAGACGACATCATCGGCATCATTAAATGGTTTGACGGAACGGTGTTAGACATCGTCCGACGGGTACAGGAGGACAACATATGAAGTGGAAAACCTCGATTACGAAAATTGAGCCGAATCATATTGTGACGAAAGGGTATCGACAGGAGGATCTCATCGGCAATGTCCCGTTCTCCCACGTGGTGTACCTGTTGCTGAAGGAGGAACTCCCTTCAAAGGAACAGGGAACAATGATCGACGCTATCCTGACCGCCTGTATTGACCATGGGGTGACACCACCTTCGTCTCTTGCATCCAGAACCGTTGCATCGGGAGGCGTACCGTTACCTACGGCGGTTGCAGCCGGGATTCTCTCCATCGGTGATGCCCATGGTGGCGCGATTGAAAAAGGAGCACAGTTACTGCAAGACGGTGTGCTGCATATGACCAACGAGGGGCGGTCTGTTGAAAAGACGGCAGAACTTCTTGTGAAAGAAGCCACCGAGCAGAGAAAACGCATCCCAGGGTTTGGGCATCGGATCCACACGGCGGATCCTCGAACACAACGGTTGTTCGAACTGGCAACAAAGCTAGGTATCGCAAAGAATCACATCGCGTTGTCCAAGGCTGTTGAACGTGAATTAGAAAAAACACAAGGGAAAAAACTTCCGATTAATGTCGATGGTGCCATCGCAGCCATCATCTCTGACATGGGGTTTGACTGGCGGCTGGGAAAAGCATTCTTCCTCTTAGGCCGGGTCGCTGGGCTTACTGCACACGTGTATGAAGAGCAGACAAAGGAAAAACCCATGCGGGAGATGTTTTCTATTGACGCTGAGTACATCGGCCCCACTGAACATGACCTTCCCTAACTGTGGTATGATATCGTTGATGATAACTCTTAATAGACGGTGTTGCTATTGGGTGCCCGCAACATGAACATTCTACTTGTGTTTCCAAAGATAGAGCATGGCGCTACCACGTACTCTGACAAAGGCTCATGGAGTTTGATTCTCTTTGGGTACCCTATTATCACGTTGCCGCATCTGGCTGCACTCACCCCGCAGGGTCATTCTGTGAAGATTATCAACGAGAACTATGAGGACATCAAGTTTGATGAACCCGTGGACCTGGTAGGGATTACGAGCTACACGATGACTGCGCCTCATGTGTATGCACTGGCTGATGAGTTCCGCAGACGAGGAAAGAAAGTAGTCCTTGGTGGGTACCATCCGACCGCGATGCCTGAGGAAGCAAAACAGCATGCGGATAGCATTATCCTTGGGGAGGCAGAGGCGACCTGGCCTGAGCTGATTGCTGATTGCCAGAACGGTGTGCTAAAACCATTCTATGGCCCAAGTCCAGATTTTGATATGGCAGCAATTCCACCGCTCCGTCGTGATTTAATCCGTCAGAACCCACTGCTTGGCGCGGTGCAGTCAACCAGAGGCTGTCCAAATCAATGTGAGTTCTGTGCGATTGCGAGTTTCTGCAAACATGGCGTCAAACACCGTCCTATCAAAAACGTCGTGGAGGAAATCAAGCAGATGCCAAACCGCATCTACATCATCCACGACCCAAGTCTCACGGTGAATCCACCGTACTCCCGGGAGCTCTTCAAGGAACTCATCAAGCAGAAAGTCGAGAAAGGCTGGGTCTCAAACGGGAATGCCAACGTGCTTGGGAAAATCGACGATGATTTCCTGGATTTGGCGAAACGATCAGGGTGTGTGGAGTGGTTCGTTGGGTTTGAATCAGTCAGTCAAGCGTCTCTGAATGGGATTAAAAAAACAGTGAACAAGGTCGAGGATTTCCGCCGGACAATAAAGCGATTACACAAGCATGGGATGGCGGTGCAGGGGGGTATCATCTTTGGGTTTGACCAAGATACACCGGATATTTTTGACGCGACGCTTGAGAAGATGTATGACTGGGAGCTGGATGCCGTGGAAATCAATATCTTAACCCCGTATCCTGGGACACCGTTGTACGATCGGCTGGAGCGTGAAGGACGGATCATTACGAAGGACTGGATGCGGTACAACCAGGTTGATGTCGTGTTCAAACCAAAGCAGATGACAGAGAAAGAACTCTTTGAAGGATCACGCAAGGTCGCAAGAGAGTTTTATTCGATACCCAATGTGGTGATGCGTGCCCTACGGACGTTTGCCATCGTCAGAACCACGGCAGCGGTGCTTCCTGCAGGCACGAATTACACCTTCCGGCGGTACTATAAACGAGATTTCAAGTTTTAACTCTCAGGATGGAGTGATGTCTTTTTCACTAACAGAAACGAGTCAAAGGACCCTAGTGTTTCAGTGTGTACTTTCTTTTGTATCGTGAACAGTGGTGAGAGCCGGATGCTCCTATCTGTGAGTTGACCAGTGATATCTGTGATTGCGCGAAAGATAATCCGTGTGTCGTCTCTCACAGCACCAGCGAGGTAAGTAAGTATTTCCTGAGGGTGTTTGACTCCGTAGAGGACAAAGATGACAGTGAACGGCTCAACAGGGTAATTGACACCATCAGCGTAGACAATTGAGAGTTTCTGTTCCAAATGATGGGTTTGGACGTAGCGGCTTGCCTCTCTCACAGCATATCGGTCGTTGTCAATAGAGATGACGCGCTGTGCAGAGGAGTACTGCGCGATGAGTACCGGTGTTGCTGGTAGCGCTCCGCTGCCGATGACGAGTACGTGTTCTCCATCGGTAATGTTGGCGAGTGCGATTTCTTTTCGAACGATGTCTGAGTACATTTTGAGGTAAAGAGTTGAGAGAACCTCAAATTTGCAGCTGACTTTTTCAAACAGGACAAACCCAAGGTCCATGATGTGTTTCAACGCGTTAGTCGGTATTTTGTTACCAATGAGCTGAAACACCATGGTTTGTAGCAGGGACAAGAGACGTTCAAGCAGAGAGGCAGCCATAGGACGTGCTCAGGGATGAAATGCAGTTCCGCTCCTTTAAACATTGGGTTATTCTCAAATGTAGTGGTGGGTTTTCAACCAGATCCGGATCCGTTCCATAGCCTCCTCGTACTCAACGGAGGGGTGGTACCCAAGCAAGGCTGCTGCTTTTTCCAGTGATACGGAGCACTGTCTAGTAAAAAGATGGACAGCCATAGGTGTGAGCAGAGGTTCCTTGTGCGTGAGGCGTGCACTCAGCTGTAGTCCGTAACCGAGAAGGAGCGCGGTGGTTTTTGAGAGGGATTTGGTGAGGGGCGGTTTCCCTGTAACCTTGGCAAGAGAGTTGAGGTACTGCTTCCAGGTGACTGTTGCATCTCCATCGGTGATATCAATGGTTTCTCCAATGATGGAGGGTGCATGCATCGAGGTGACCAGTGCATCAATGAGATTGTCGATGTAGGTGTGAAGGAAGATTCCTTTCCCATGGTCGATGAGCAGAAGCCGGTCGTGTTGAATCGCACGGAGTGGCCGGAGCACCCAGGTAGCCTGTCCAGGCCCGTAGACGTTCCCGGGTCTGATGATGACGACTGGAAAATGATTGCGCTGATGTTGTTGCAGGAGGTAGTCTTCTGCGAGTGCTTTTGAACGACTGTACGCTCCCACACGTCTCGTCTGTGTGGTATGCAGGTGACCTAGGTAAATGAATCGCTGAAGGCGCGTGCCACAGTACTCAACCAGATGACGAGTCCCCTGGTAGTTCACGTTGAGTATCTCCCGTGTTGAGCCGTAGTCCTTGACGAGGGCAGCGCAGTGGAACACCACGTCAACGTCCTGTACTGCTGTGGTTAACGATTGGGGGTCTGTGACATCGGCGACAATGTAGCGTACTTGACAGTCCAGTTCTGCAGGAGGTGTGTTGTGGATGAGCGCACGAACGCAAAACCCCTCAGTGGTAAGTCGTTTGACCAATGCAGATCCGATGAAGCCTGAGGCTCCTGTGACCAACACATTCATAGGGGATCCCTAGGTTAATTCATATCGTTCTCTCAGCAGATGCTGGGACAGTAGAGTCAAGAGGAGTGAGAGGAGAAATAAGGACAGAGACGGCAGAGGTTGGGATGCGATTCCAAGCAGAAACGCAGAGGAAAAGACGATGCGTTCTGCGACGAATAACTCATGGGCACGTAAGGACTGCTTCTGAGTTGGAACAGGCAGGGAGGTGAACAGCGCTACGTACATAGTAGTCAGAATACCAATGCCTATACAGAAGATGAAGAGGAACCAAGAGATGTTATTGATGAGGGGAAAGACAAACACGATACCGCCTGTGAGAGCAAGGTACAGCACGCTGAGACACAGGGAGAGATACAGCGCTATGCGAATACCATACATCACGGGTGTTGTATGATATCCACCGGTACGATCTCCATGAACATCTCGGATGGCACCGATGATGTTGCTGTTGGTGTCATGGAAGAAAAACACGAGGGAGAGCAGGACGATGGGGAGGGTGACTGCGGAATATACTCCGGTGGAGATGACGCCGAAGAAGTAGGTGATAACTGTTAAGGCGCCTCTCGTGAGGTTCCCTAGGATCCCTCGTGTTTTTGTGAATTTCGCGTAACAGAACACGAGGAAACCGGCGATGAACACAAAGAGAAGAGACCACAATGGGAGCAGAAATGCTAGGCCTAAGCCAGCGATTGCATAGGCTGCACCCACACTGAGTGCTTCCTTTCGGGTGATGCGACCTGAGGGGATAGGGCGATGGGGTTTCTGTATCGCGTCAAGAGTGCTGTCGCAGTAATCTGCGAGGTACAACCCTGCAATCCATCCAAGGATGGGAATGAAGAAGGCAAGGAGCGAGACCCGGAGCGGAGGAATATCCCCGTAAGCGAGACTCGCCCCAACAAGACTGACGAGGCCACACCACAGTAAGGTGTATGGCCTCATCGTCTCAAGATGAGCAAAGAGTCTGGTTTTTCCAAGCGTCACGCGCAGCAACCTGTCCGTTCAACGTGGAATGACAATGGCTGCATTTAAATCTTTAACATACGATCTTCCCTCCTTCTTCTAAAAACTATTTAAGAGAGGAAGCGAATCACTGTGCTGTCAATGAAGCAAAAAAAACTGCTGCACAGGTCCCATCCACGTGAAGATGAGAAAGGGCATCCACACAGTGTGCTGGAGTGGTGGTCTATTGAGGCGTTTTTTCAGTCACACGAGGACAAGAAGAGGTGGAGTGTGAAGGTCGCGATGTCTGAGGGGTTTGGCGATCCGCAACACCGCCAGCAGATGTCTGTGTTCAACATGACTGTGTTTGACGAGGACGCCAATAAGTACTACGAGTATTACAGACGCATCCCACAGACACGATTACAACAGAACCCAGAGGTCTTCGATGTCCAGTACGAGCAGTCGTTCATGAGAGGATCATACCCGCTGTATCAGATGAAGTTTCATGATCCTGATCATGAGATCACCCTTGAGTTCACCTCACAGGCAGAGTCGCAGCCTCACTGGGTTGCCCAAGAAGCAACCAAAGGGTGGCTGCCGATGGGCGTCGGGTTCTATCGGTACTGGTTCATCCCTAAAACCAGGATTTCAGGAACCCTGAGGATACAACAGAAACAGTACACCATTGAAGGAACAGGGTATCTGGAGCATGTCTGGGGGAGTTTTGATTACGAACATCCGCTCTCGACGGCATCGGGATTGTTGAGCACTCTCTGGGTGTACAAGAAACTCGTGTTCTGGTGGCTGCAGAACCGGACTATACGACTACCGAAATCACTTGGTTTTAGCACTGAGAACAACCCGCTTGGGTATGATTGGATTTGGGGTGTCTTTGACAACGGGTGGTCTGTATTTTATGGTAATGCACTGTTTTGGATTATGAAAGGACCAGCGGCAGGCATCCTCATCTTTTCAAAAGACGGAGAGACCTACACAGAGTTCTCTGACATCTCCTTTCAATACACGAACACCGTGTCTGCGAAGGAGCATGATTTCGTGTATCCAACTGCAATTCAATTACGGGCAAACAAAGGGAAAGAAACCCTCGCTCTCACCTGTACGATGACGTGTACAAGCAGAGAGTACATACGAATCGCTCGTAAGAATTCATTTTGGTCTGGTCTAGCGATCTGTGAAGCGCCAGGTCTCATGACAGGGTCCTACAGCGATGGGCACCACACAACTCCACTGACCGGGGTGTGTAAAATAGAGCCGCAGCGGGAGCTGTCCTGCTTGGGGCACAACATGATGACCATAGAGTTCATACGACCACCAAAGGGTGTTGGACTCTCTGCACACGTGGAGTCTCATTTTTTCAAAAAGAACATCGATGTGCTTGTACAGTTCGCACCAGTTCCGAAACTTCAATGGAAGCACACACGGCTGACGCCACCGTCTTTCTCTCACAGGAACAGATGAGAAGACAATTTTAATATACTCGGGCTTGTTTCCTAGCGTCCGTCGTATGAAAAAGAATGTGCTGTCCATCCTCGATGTGGGGGAGGAAATCGAGGACATCATTGATCTTGCGATTACCTTAAAACAAGACGCAAAGGCAGGTAAACAAATCCAGCATTTACAGGGGAAGACCCTCGCGATGATCTTCGAGCGACAATCAACGCGCACCAGGGTTTCTTTTGAAGTCGGGATGACACGGCTTGGTGGTCATGCGATTTTTATTTCAGGCGCGGAAATGGGGATTGGGACTCGAGAGTCTCCACAGGATGTCGCCTTGGTGCTCTCACGGTATGTCGATGTGATTATGTACCGAGCCATCAATGAAAAATCATTGCAGGAACTAGCAGCGCATGCGACAGTCCCTGTCATCAATGGATTAGACCGTAATGAACACCCCTGCCAGATTCTTGCCGACCTCATGACTATAAAAGAGAAGAAGGGGCGACTGCAGGATTTGAATTTCGTGTTCATCGGTGATGGGAACGATAATCTGACGCATTCATACATGCTGGGATGCAGCCTGGTAGGGATGAATACAACTGTGATTGCCCCAAAGCAGTACTGGCCAACTGCACACTACCACCGGACGGCAAAGGAGATTGCCTCAGCTCAGAACCATGCTGTTGTGATTACTGAGGAGTTGAATGCAGTAGCTAACGCCGATGTCGTTGCTACAGACACCTGGGTGTCGTTGTGGTATGAGAAGGAACGGCAGCAACGACTCCGAGACCTCCAGAACTACACGATTACCAAGGATGTGATGAAGAACGCCAAGCCAGATGCCATCTTTCTGCACTGCATGCCGATCTACTATGGGCAAGAAGTCACCAAAGACGTTGCATACGGACCACAGTCAGTGATTATTGATGAGGCGGAAAACCGGATGTGGGCTCAGATGGCACTCCTCGTCAAAGTAGTCCGATGACCCAGTGAAGAGAGTAGGCATTGACGAGTTGGAATGACACGTCGCAGAAGAGGATCACGTAGCTGAGGAGCAGGTAGTCATAGCCTTTTTTTCCCATGAGTTTCGCGAGCTGTTTCCCCTGGAGGTCATCTTTTACGGAGACGAGTTTGAAGAAAGAGCGCAAGGTGTACACCCAAAGGATGAGAAAGGGAACAAGGAAGAGGAGAGACAAGAGGGTCGTATACCAGAGGAGAATGCCAAAGATACCTGAGATAATGATCATGGCGCAGGAGACCTTAGCTGCAACTGCGGTGCCAAAGGAAGTTGCGTAGGTGTTCACACGTTGTAAACGGTCTCCTTCAACGTCATGGATACCTTCAGCAAGGTCGTGGGCATCGTCAGCAAAGTAGGTAAATAGCACGAGGAGCAGTAAGGGGACGAGCTGTGTGCTGTGGAGAGAGAGGTACCCAAGCACCGGTACAGTAATCGTACTATCCCCTGTGGCAGGCAGTGCAGTCCACATAGCAAAGAACCCAAACAGTGGTACGGTGAGCCATTGGACCGGGGTGAAAATCTCTGAGTACGCTGGGAGGTGTATTTTTTTCTTGAGGTATTTATTGTGGAAGGTGACAAACAACGCAGTCATGCCCACGAGGATGAGACACCAAGGGCTGGTGAGCACAGCAAAGAGAAACGTCATCGCTGAGAAAAGAAGCGCTATAGCAAAGAAGCGGGATTGACTGATGCGTCCATCAGGGATGGGTCGCGTGGGATGCACCACCTGATCGATGTCTTTATCTGTGATGTCATTCCAGATAAGTGCAGCAAAGAACCCGGAGTATAAGGTGAGAATGCTGAGGAGAAGGATGCGTAGGAGACTGGGGGTGTACGGTGGGATTCCAGCGGGAGGAAGGGTAGCATAGGCAAAGAGTGTGGCACCTGCGTACATGAGAACATAGCAGACGAGTTCGTAGGGGTAAAACGACCGCCATTTGAAGAGAAACCTGATGGGGCGTTTCAGTAAATGGTCTTTTTTTTCTGCTGCCTGTTCCATGTGTCTCACATGAGAGTAGAGGGTGTGTGACTCAAATAGATTCCTTACCTCTTTTTCAAACAGAGCGTCGTCCAACCAATCGGCTCAAAGAAGGGGAAAGGGTTGTGGTGGACTTGTTTTTCGACCGTGATGTCCTGGTGTGCATCGATGCAGTGAAGGATCTCCTGTGCTGCAATATCAACTTCTCTGACAATGATGATGCTGTGTGATTTTGCTTTTTCAAAGAGGTGGGTGAGGATTTTTACTTTTGGCAGTGAGCAGCTAGAGACGATGATGACATCGAATTGTTCTATGGGGTAGTCTAAACCGTCACCATGGATAATCGTAAGATGGTTGGTCAGGTGATGTTGTTGTATCACGTGTTGTGCCTTGTGGACGGTGTGAAGATTTTTATCAATCCCAACTATAGGACCACTGCTGCAGTCCGCAAGTACCATCTCAGTGAGTGGGTACGCACCACAGCCTATGTGTAAAATAGAGGCGGTAGGGGGGATACCACAGGTTTCATACTCCTTGCGATATTCTTTTCCTATAGAGCGGTCATAGATCCGCGCTATTTTCTCGTTTTTATAGGACCAGCTGTCTGCGACCTCCCAGAAGCAATTCGAGATGACTTTGATGGTAAAAATAGCAAGGATATCAAGGATAGTGTTTTTAGTTGTCCGGGGTTTCATGCCTGGTCACTTGAGGAGGAGAACCTGCTGGTTCTTGTTTTTAAGGAGGTATGGAGTATGATAGTATTTAAGATATTGTGTGCAGTCCTGGTACTTTCTTTGTTGCGTATCGTTTTTTCAGGAGTACAAGCAAGATGTTGCAGGTGACACCGACTCCGTTGGCAATCATGATAGCCAGGTCACTACGTAAGACTCCATAGAGGAGCCAGAGGGCCATACCAACAGTGAGAACTAACGGCATCCAATAGGAAACGTCGGTGAGTTGTTTTGTTCGGTACCCGCGGATGAGTTGAGGAATGAATCCTATGGATGTAATCACACCAGCGGCAAAGCCAAGGAGAGTAAAAATATCTACTATCATACATAAAGGGGTCATCTGAGAAAGTATATTAAGGCTTTCTAGGATGCACGAATACGCTAGTAGCAGCATACATGGATGTCATGTGTGCCTTGGGCCCGTGGGGTAGCTTGGTATCCTTCTAGCTTGGGGTGCTAGTGACTTGAGTTCAAATCTCAACGGGCCCACT
>JAFGML010000034.1 GCA_016927555.1 Thermoplasmatota archaeon | reverse complement strand
TGGTACTCCTGGTACCGCGCCTTGTACTCCTCGTACGCCGCGGCAATGACCTTTCCACACGTGAAACAACGAATCGGGATAATCATACTCTCACCTATACGACTTCTGCCTCATCTTACGGGCACCACGACCCAGAGGCTTCTTACTCTCTTTAATCCGTGAGTCACTGACCAGCAAATCACGGTCAAAACCAAGGAATGAGAGGCGCAACGCAGGATCACCGGTGTACTCCACCAGACCCTTAGCGATAGCGGTGCGTATCGCATTGGCCTGACTCATGAACCCACCGCCCTTCACATTCACCGAGATATCAACGGTGCTGACATGGTGCTCAGCAAGCCGCAGCGGCTCCATGATCTTCATCCGGGCGACCGCTGGCTCGTAGAACTCCACGGGCTGCTCGTTGATCCGCACCCGTCCAGCCCCCTTCACAACGGTGGCTCTCGCTGTCGATGTCTTCCGCTTCCCAGTTGTGTTGACGACTTTCTTTGCCATACTACACCTTCGCCCCTAGAAAGACTGCTATCTCACGCAGGGTCATGTAGTTCGCGGGCTGCTTGATTGCTGTCGGCAGCTTCTCCGCAGGCGTCCCCTGGAACTCCACGGGCACACCCATATAGCACTTCAACCGTTTAAAGGCTGCCCTGCCGTGTGACTCCTGGTACGGGATCATGCCACGGACCGTGCGCTTCAGGATGCGGTCTGGCATCCGCGGGTAGAACGGCCCTTTCCGGTAGGTCCCGACCTCACGTTCATGCTTGTAGTGCGCCTTGATCATCGTTTTTTTTCCTGACACAATGGCTTTCTCACTGTTGACCACAGCGATCTGTTCACCGTTGAGGAGGCGTTTTGCGACAAGCGTGCAGAGCCGTCCAAGGACAGCTCCCTCTGCATCAATGACTGCAACCATAGTTCATCCCACGATCCTGATGTCTTTTCCCTTTGGATTTGTTTTAATGAGTTCTTCAATGGTGAGCGTCTTCCCACCTGCTTTCTTTATTTTTTCAGCGGCTTTCTCTGAGAAGGACCAGGCGGCTATAGGTACTTTCTTTGTCAAGGTCCCTGTCGAGAGCACTTTACCGGGGATCAGCGCGGTTTCCTTCTCATGGACGTACATGCTGATGCGGTTGAGGTTCACCTCAGGCCAATTCCGCAGTGGTTTCTCGAAGCGCTCCGCAAGGTCTTTCCAGAGAGGCGCCTTGTGTTCATACGCGGTCTTCTTCAACCCCTCGATGAGCGAGATGAGCGCTGGGTTTGTCTTCTTTATCTGTCGTGACATAGACTGATTCCCCTGTGTTGGTGAATGGTAGGAAAACAAAGTCGTGTTTATAAGACTTATCCTCGCCTTGTACCCACGTGTGTTATATGTCTTGTCGCTGGAAACGCCAGGCAGCAAGGATGAAGAAGAGGAGGATCCACAGCACCAGGATGCCGACGAGCAGACCACTTGAGTACCACTCAGGGAGCGGGATGAGCAGGGACGTCTCCATAGAGGCCACGGGGCCAAGGGAAAGCGTCAGAAACGATGAGTAAATCGAGATGGGGTTCATCAACGTCAGACCATGGTACCATCCAGGAACACTAATAGACGACCCAGGGACGACACTTGATATATCTACAGTTGCAATGAGCATCCCAAGAAAAACAATTGGCAGAATCATCTGAAAGAGAAACCAGATGAAGATAGCCCCGCCTAACGCCGTCGACCGTTTTGAAAACACCGTTGAAAAAAAAATCGCCATACCGAGGAACACCAACCCCAGCATCATAGTAGCACCAATGAAGAGGGAGTACTCCAAGAAATCAACTGAGGAGACATTGGCTGCGATGAGCAACCCTGCGGCTCCAAAGCCGACGAGAATCGTAAAGCACAGCACGGCAGCAAGGCCGAGGAACTTCCCAACGACAATCTCAAGCCGTGTCATCGACAGGGACAGCAGGCTGTTCATGGAGCCTCGCTCGACTTCCCCAAGAATCGCCACATACCCTAACATGAGACCGATGATAGGAACAAGGAAGGTCACGATATTCGCCATGATGGAAATGGTCATCCCAAGGTCCTGCCACCCCTGGCCCCCAAACGAACCGAAATACGAGAAGACCAACGTCAAAATAGCGAACATCACGGACACCAATATGATCCACTTGTTGCGGATGTTATCCATGATCTCCTTCTTCGCAATGCTGACAATAACGGTGCTCTGCACGCCTAGGCCTCCGTGTACCGCATGAAAACTTCCTCCAGGGTAGGCTCCTTCGTCTGAATGTTCTGGATGTTGCCACCAGCCGTGGAAATCGCCAGGATGATCTTTGCCTTCATCGCCCCATCACAGATGATGTCGAGAACATTCCCACCGATGGTGACGCGATGCACACCAGGCAGTGCTTTTACCGCAGCCTCAAGAGCTGGTGACATGGCATCCACCGTGACCCGGATGAGCGGCTTGAGATTCAGCTTACTGCTCAGCCCCTCCACAGAATCCTGGGCGACAATGACGCCTCTGTTGATGATCGCGACCCGGTCGCAGATCTCCTGAACCTCGCTGAGGATGTGCGAGGACACAAAAATCGTGGTCCCCTTCTTCTTCATCTCAAGGATCTTATCACGAATCAACACGACACCACGTGGGTCCAGCCCACCACTAGGCTCATCCAGGATGAGAATAGGCGGACTGCCGAGCAACGCCCGCGCCATCCCGAGGCGCTGCACCATGCCTTTTGAGAACTTGCCAACCCGTTTCTTCCCGGTGTCACCCAAACCAAACTCAGAAATGAGACGGCTGCACTCCTCCTGTGATGCGTGCTTGACCTCTGCGTAGAACATGAGATTCTGCAGGGCGGTGAGGTTCTCGTAAAACGCGACCTTCTCAGGCAAATAGCCTACAAACCGTTTGGCTTCTTTCCCATGGATGCTCACATCGACACCATTGATGGTAATGGTCCCTGCATCAGCATGGATCAAATCAAGCATGGCTTTGATCGTCGTGGTCTTCCCAGCGCCATTCGGCCCCAGGAACCCGAAGATCTCGCCTCTGCGCACGATAAACGACGCGTTCTTCACAGCAATGAAATTGTTGAACGACTTGGTGAGGTTACTGACGACAATAGCTCCGTCACTGGTACGGGCTGGCGTGGCGTCAGACCCTTGGATCGTCGCAGTGCCTTTCAAGTGACACTGCGGGCAAATGAGAACGACTGTTTCACCGACATTCCCTGTGACAGTTACAGTGGTGTGACATTGCGGACAGGTGACCTGTTGTGTTGGCATAGGTTGGACATCCCTTGGTCTTCTGCTGGTAATATTCGCCCTCTATATAGGTTTATTGGACCCATGAGGAAAAACATCATGAGTCTTTATAAATACAATCCAAGTTTTGTCTCAAAACATATATATAAGGAGATGCTTTTAAGTATCAACAGCGGAGACGTTTGTAAGCCTATGCCCCTGCACTCTTGTTCCTCACCTCAGAGGTTACACTCTGTAGTCTTATTCCTGATAGCGAGTAGTTTTCTCCTGTCTGTTCTCAGCAGCATCCCTGTGTATGCCTCCTCCTCAACGGTCCTCTACGATGATGACTCGTTCCGCTCACTGCAGATAAGCATCCCTGCATCATCCATGAACTACACCACGATACTTGCTGATACCACCCCATCGAACACTACTGTCGTCATCGATGGTACGGTGAAACGCATCGTTGAGTTAGCAGAAGACAGTGTTGCAGTACAACTCCCTGATGATCGCCTGGCGATCAAATCAACTGAAGAAACCAGTCTGTTACCGCAAGGCAGCACCCTGACGTACATCGAGGAGAAACCATTCATCACCCTGCCAGAGCAATCTGAAGTCCTTGAGGTCGCCTCCGTGGTCGTATCCCCACTGAAAAATTTTACGACGAACACCCACTACATGCAATCCGTGCAGGAGTTCAACGAGTACATCGTGCAGCTGGTGTTCTTTGAGTTAGCCAGGCAGTCTGCTGACGTGGCACTGGTGAACTACGTGATCTCCTGGGGCGATGGCATCCAGGAGACGTACCCCGCTGACGCGATGATGGTGTCCCATGACTACGAGCGCAGTGGCTCGTACACCATCACGGTGATTGTCTCAGATGAACTCGGGTTCACCTACGTGTCCAGCCATCCGTACACCGTGGCGTACGAAGGCCATGCGACGCATGCGTACCTGTTTGTCAAGACCAACAGGGGACCTGTCGGCTTTGTCTCCATCAGTGTCGGGTTGCTTGGGTTTGGACTGCTGGCCTTCACCGAGAGCGGCCGGTACAAATTCCTCGCCCTGCTCACGCTGCTGATGCCGTTCTACACCCGCCTGTCCAAGGAGGATGTGTTGGATCAGTTCGTCCGTGGGCAGATCTACGGGTTCATCAAGACCAACCCCGGGGCGCACTACAACCAGATCCGCCGGCAAATCGGGGTGAAGAACGGCACGCTCTCCTACCACTTGAACGTGCTGGAGAAAACCGAGCTCATTCAGTCACGACGTGAAGGCTTGAAGTACCGCGCGTTCTACCCCTCAGGGATGACCTTCCCTAAGCGAGAGCGGTTCCGGTTGACAGAGCTGCAGATACGCATCCTTGACGCCCTGCGGCAGCACCCAGGGTTGACCCAGAAGGAACTCGCAGGGATGCTTGGGCAGAAACCACAGACCATCAACTACAACATCAAGGTGCTGGACCAAGCAGGGTTACTTGATGTAGAGAAAAAAGGGCGACACACCTGCTGCTACCCCGTGCCTGATGCTCCAGAGTCTGTCGGCGAGTAATCATCCTCCGTCTTTTTTTTTTTGTGTGTGACAAGCCATATAAAACAGTGGTGAAATACAACGTGGTATGATGCCTGTGTTCATCGCGGTGTGTGGGAGTGATGCTGAGGATGCCTCTGTGTCTGCTGAGACGCTGCTGACCGCAGAGCACATCGGAGCGTTGATAGCGCAACGAGGAGGCGTGGTGGTCTGTGGCGGACGCGGGGGGATCATGGAGGCAGCCTGCAAGGGTGCCTCGCAGGCAGGCGGGTTGACCATCGGGTTACTTCCTAACAATAAAGACGAGGCAAACGCCTTTGTGACCGTGCCGTTAGCGACGGGTCTGGGGATGCAACGGAACGTGCTGGTCGTCTCAACCGCTGATGCGGTGATTGCGCTGGCTGGTCGGTGGGGGACGCTCAATGAGATCTCGTACGCTATGATTCAGCACAAACCTGTGGTGCTTATGGCAGGCACCGGCGGATGCGTCGATGAGCTGGTGACAGGTCACTTGATGAAACCAGCAGCAGCCCAGGTTGCCGTGGCCACGTCTGCAGCAGATGCCGTGGAGAAAGCGTTTGCGTTGTGCCAGAAGCAGTGACAGTTTTCCATGTTGCCATTCTTTCTCAGAAGTTTTATATATGGCATTTGACAAAGTATAACTCAAGAGGATCTGGAGCTATTTTGATTCCTTTTCCTTCCATCTCTCCAAAAACCCTTTCCAGATCCTTCCTACCTCCCCATCGTTGCTCTTTCTCACGCTTGCATGGCTCAACCTACACAGTGTTAAAAAAAAACGTATGGTTTCCTTAGAGCACGTCATCGCGCTTCATCTTGCGACGAGCTATGTTTTCCGCCAGGAAATCATTCAGACCTTCTCTGACATAGTGCGAGGTAATCGCATCTTTGTAGAGCGCTTCGACATCTTCATTTTTCCCCAAGATGACACCTACATATAAATATATGTTAATCTTAATATATAAAACTTTCTTTTAAATAGTTCACTCCAATAAAAACAGGACCGAAGACATCACGTTCCGCACCATGACGGTTGTTCTGTTTGCCACTCTACCACGATACGTTTAAATAGCAACACCAACAGAACGCACCATCACGTAGATCAGGAGAGATGCCCATGAAGAAAGCAACCACAACCCTGCTGAAAATCATCGACTGCACCCAGGGGCACTGGAAGTACGACCTGAAAACAGGGTTAAGCGATGATGAGATACGAGCACTGCTCGCCCACCTCCGCTACATCGAAAACACCCTGCATCAGCAGCTCAAGACAGAGATCGTGCACCTCACCGATACCATCGCGTTCATCCAGCAGAAGAAACACACCTGAGGCACGTCAACCTTTTTTTTTTATTCGTAGAGTTTAATGACACTGATGTTCTGCGCAAGGTGCATCGAGCGCGCAATCACCTGACACTTTGTCCGCAGCAGGTACGCAATAGGCCGATAGGCAGACTCAGAGAACGATTCGTAATTCGCCATGCCTTTGCACAGGATCAGCTGCGCAGAGTCCAGAGCCTTTACCACTGCGCGCGGCAGCTTGGTGACATTGACACCCACTGCAAAACACCCGGTCGTCAGCACCTGATCAACGACCGCGGACAGCTGCAGCTGCAAGGCATCGTCCAGGGTGGCATCACTCAACACCGGCTCACCTTTCACGACGACAGTCAAGTGCACGTTGGGGTTGTACCGCTTTATCTCCCGACACAGGATTTTGTCAAAGACGATCTCCCCGCAGTTATCTGTAAACACCACAACACCTGTGGCGTGCTGTATCAACTGTTGTACCTTTTGATAATCATCATGTCCGAGTCCTTCAGCGTAGAGTCTATCGAAGACGTGCTCAACGTTTTCTGGGCTGCTCGTCGACCCGTCGATGCCGAAATCCATGATGTTGCCGATAATCGCACAGATCATGGCTGTGCGTAGCGTATCTGAGGACCCCTGGAGCAACTGCTCGATTTTTGGGACCAGGGCGGTGGCGACGGCGTTACTCCGCTGCTTCAACCTCTTGTATGGATCTCTGTCTCCTAAGATCTCGTAAATAGCCTGATGGACCTTCGTCGCAACCGTCGCACTACACTGCCCCGGGTCGTACAGCTCTGAGAGCAGACGGCAGCCTGTACGCAGAGCTGCAGTACGGCGCTGTTCATCAGTAGTGCTCATCTCGGTTTCAAAGAGAATCCGTTTCAGAAGGCAGGGGACGCACTCTGGTTGAATCTTCATGGTGCGACCTGAAAACGAATCACCCTATATATGAATTACTCATGAGAAAAAAAGCTCATTGATTCTAGAAGAACTTCCAGACGGTGTGTTCCATCACGCTGCTGGTCTCAAGGCTGTCCACAGCAATGATTTTCAGGACATGACGCCCACAGCACCGCTGGGTCCATCGCCAGCTGTACGGTGCTTCGGTGTCCGTGGAGCACAGCTCGCCGTCCACGAGGAACTTGACTCTGGCGAGGGGATAGTACGAGACGACGTCTACTGTGATGTCCATGGGACCGATGATGAAGGTCTTCTGCAACGGCAGCAGTTTGGTATTTAAGAAGTACAGCCCCTGGTACGGATGCTGCAGGGTGATCTGAGGCTCGGTGCTGTTCTCTGTGATGACCGCCTGGGTAGTGGTCGTTGCCGTCGCTCCACTGCCATCGTGTACTGTTAAAGTAATCTGATAGGTGCTTGCTGCTGTATAAGTATGTGTGGTGTTCTGCTCTGTCGCGTTGCTATCATCACCGTACTCCCAGTACCACTGGTAGGGTGGCGTGCCCCCAGCAAGCAGGACACCTGCACACCTAATCTCGGTGTTGGTGTACGCCTCATAGGGTCCTGTGGTGGTAACCGTGAGGGGGATGATGTACTGAAGTTCAAGGTAGGGGCTGTACACTGTTTGTGTTTCTGTTGCTTTGAATTTGACAAGAGGGATGTTATAGCTCTGATAGGGATTGATATCTGAGATCTGCCAGGCGACAATACCCGTTGTATCTAATTGGGCTTGACGAACATCTTCTGTGAGGTCCCAGGTCATCCACCCGTAGGAGGCAGGGACGTGGGCTGAGGAGATGTTGTGGAACACCATTTTCGGCCGGGTCGTCCACGTGACATTCTGGGGGTCCCAGTCGGTGCTCAGGTGATGTACCGAGAGCACCCGGTCCACAGGGTCTGTGACATCATAATCATAGTAGTACATGTTCAGGGTTGCAGAGGTAATCTCAGCATAGGGCGACAGCTCAGACACATTAAAAACCAATAAAATGTCTCGTTCCCATTCCTTGGAATCATTCCCATACGCATTTGAGACAATAAGGTTGGTTGTAGTGGTGTACGACACATCTGGTGTCGTTTGGTCGATGTACGTATCATACGTGGGTAACAGCTGCTGTACCGTATCATCTAGGGAGAGTGTTGCCTGTACCTGTATTGTTGGTAAGAGGCTGAGAAATAATATGTAGACTGCTATGACGACAATCCAACAATGGAGTAATTCCCTTTTCCTTCCTGTGCTTCTATCCCTTGTGTTCATACGGTTCCCGTTCCATACGTTCATTTCATGCGATCCGTTTCTGTTGTTTTTTTCTTTTTTCCTGATGTTATTTAAAGCTATGGTGGGAGAATGTCAGGGTGTACAAGTGACGGTGCGATGGATTGGTGTGTTCGGTTTTGCTCCTTTTAAGCGGGTCGAAAGGTTAATATACAGGCTGAGAGTATATTAATTACATACATAATATAAAATTAAGGGGTTTAAAATATGAAGAGCAAACTCATAGGCATAGGCGTATGCGTCATGATGCTGGCCACCGTGCTACCACTCACTGCCCTAGCGACGACCACTGAACCAGAAACACAGAGCGCAGGACTCTTTGATCGAACCACGGTGCGTGGACTGGTCCTGTTCAGACGTGCAACCGACGGTGGAAAAACCGTGCATTTCTTCGCACTGCGCATCCACTACCGAACCGTGAAAATCTCCGGTGAACATGAATCTGGTGTCATCCGCATGCAACGCATCCAGATGCCCAACGCAATGACCGGGTTCTACGGACGCTTCTACATCTGTGCGTCGTTCCGCGGATCACTAAACGTTTAAACTAAGATAGTCGAAATTTATTTCCCATTTTTTTTTCTCTTTTTTTTTTCTTTTATTCATTGTTACGTAAGAGTTTATATAGACTTACCTGATATCAGAGTGCAAGGAGATGCATCATCAATGGTGGTGGGAGAACGACGGAACCATCGGAGGGATGATGGGCAGTACCGGCAGTTGTTAGATACCGCTGATCCACTAGACCAACTCATTTTAAAATTAGGGGTGAGCGGGAAGCTCGACGTCGGAATCGTCGGTATTCCTGCATCAACGCATCTGGCGTCTCATCAGACCTACTCCCGTCCGATGGCAAAAAAGAGAGGAAAACACACCTCGTAATGAAAGAAAAACGATCTCGTCATTCGTATGCAGAAGATCATACAATCATGATTTTTTGAACGTTATAATTGTTTCAAAAAATATTTTAGAAAAAAGATTTAAATAGGGGTGTGCTTTTCTTGGGTACGGAAGCAACACCTGGTTCCCTAGTCCCTTCAGAGGGATTCAGAGGAGCCTGGGGAGATATGGTTGGGGCGACAGCAATGGTTGAATTCGTGAAACTCTCAAAAGATGGATACCTCCTCAAGATCATTGAGGTGTCCGATAAGTACCGAGATCAGCCCTACACTGGGGAGGAAGACGCGCAGTAAGCGCCTCTCTTTTTTCTTTTTTAGCAGTCAGAGTACTAGAGGGAAATATTAAAATATTAGATATATATTAAATTTATTAAATAATTAAGTTAAAATAGTATGGAGTTGAAAGGAATGATAAAAACTCATGCGCCCGCAGTCAGTATTCTTCTCGTGCTTATCTGTGCTGCAATCCCTACCATCGCAACACCAACGTCACCAATCGTACGATTACCCAATGAGTACATCACCATGAACGCCTCCGAGGGGACACAGAGCTGGTTTGTCATGACCCTCTCAGACATCCCTGTAGGGTACGACGTCACCAACGGCCAGTACCCAGGGTGGTGCATACAAAAGGACGTAAGTATGACCCGGAATGTGAACCACACTGTGCTGATGTACTCAAGTTACGATACCGCCATGCCAGCAAGCTACATCTCTGAGAACTGGGATAAAATCAATTACGTCATCAACCATAAGCAGGGGGATAAACACAGCATCGAGCAAGTCCTCTGGTACTACCTGTGCAATGACCCGTTTCCCACAGACCCCTCTGCCCAAGCACTGGTGAATGACACCGAGCTCAACGGAGAAGGTTTCGTTCCAGGGCCAGGCGAGAGCATCGCAATTATCCTTGAAGGAGTACCTGCGATTCAACGGACGTTCCTTGAACTGACTCTTCCTCTCGACTACCCCCTTGGGGATTTCGTCTGGAACGATAGCAATCGAAACGGACTACAAGACCCCAGTGAACCTGGAATACCTGGTGTCACCGTGGACCTCTACACCACCCAGGGACTCCTCGTGAACTCAACAATGACTGATACCCATGGGTACTACGCTTTCACCTCGTTTCCAACTGCACAGTACTATCTACACTTTCATCCTCCCACCGGGTACCAATTCAGCCCCCAGGATCAGGGCACTGATGACACCAAAGACAGTGATGCGGCACCATCCTCAGGGAAGACCACAGCAGAGGTATTCAATGCGACCAATAATGATATGAGCTGGGATGCGGGCATGTACATCCCCAAACCTCCAGGATCACAGGGAGGTTCAAACCATGCTCCGACCGCAGACGGCACGGCAGGCGAGCCGTACACCGGATTCATTGGTGAACCCATCCAGTTCGACGGATCACGCAGCTACGATCGAGATGGCACTATTGTAAAAGCGTACTGGATGTTCGGTGATGGGACGACCGGGGACAGTCTCCTCTTCAGCCACGTGTATGTAGAAGTCGGGACGTACACGGTTCGCCTGCGCGTCACCGATGATGATGGCGCCTCTGGGACCTACACGACCCATGCGACGATTCTTCAACCGAACCGCCCACCCTTACCACCACAGTTCACAGGGACTGTGCAGGGATCACGGAACACCTCCTATGTGTACACAGCAGTGACCACTGACCCAGATACCGATGAGGTCAGCTACCTCATTGACTGGAGTGACGGGGAACAGCACACCTCTCCGATGTTTCCCTCAGGCCACAGTATCCATACCACACACACCTGGAGCACTCTTGGGTTTTACACCATCACAGCCTCTGCACAGGACCCCTCTGGTGCAACCTCCGCAGTGACCACAGTAGTCGTTGCCATAGACGTCTGCTACGTGGGAAGCTTTGGGTACCTCATCAACACAGACGGCAGTGGTCCGTATGATGAATTTTTCTGTAATGCCACAGGCAACACCACGATAGTGCAGCAGCAGAGCAGTGGGGAGTACCTCATTGATGCGGATGGCGATGGCACCATTGATCACCAGTTTAACCCAGCCACCAGTGCATTAACTGCGAACCCAACACTGTTCAACACGGCAATCATCCTGCTGTTAGTCGCTGTTGGTGTGGTAATCCTTCTCATTCTGCTGTGGTTCTTGAAATCGAGACGAAAGAAAGTTAGAATTATTACAGCACCTTCAAGTACTTCAAATGTGGTTGGCGAATGGACGACAAAAACTGCTGAACACTGAGCACGTTTGATGTCCACCCTCATTCTCTCATCCATTCGTTCAACAGCAGTGTGGGAACGGCCAGCGTTACCCCCAAGGTGTTCTCATTTTTTCGTTTTGCTATTTTTCCCCCATAGGTTTAAATAGCAATATTGTCACAGTTTTTCATGGTAGGAATTAGCATTGAATGAGAGATGGTGAGAAGATGAAGAATGAGGTGAAGAAGAAGGGTTCATGCCTTGTATCTCTGTTCCTAGCAGTCATCGTGATACTCGGAGGACTCTCTGTCCTTGTGTCCGCAGATAATCCGACGGTAGTATACGTCAGCCCAAACTCCCTGACCGTGTCCGCTGGCCAAACGTTTACGTTAGACATCGCCTGTACACCAGGACAGATGATCAAATCCTATGAGCTGAAACTCTCGTTTGACCCTTCACTAGTCCATGCAAATCAAGTCACAGAGGGAACGATTTTTAACGGCTATACAACGTTCTTCAATGAAGGAACCATCGATAACGTCGCAGGGACCATAGTAGATGTGTACGGTCTGATTCTGGGTGCAGGCATGGTACAAACACCAGGGAGCCTCATTTCAATTTCCTTCACCGCCCAGGCTGCCTCTGGAACCACCAGCATCGACCTGTACGATGTCGGAGTGACCAACGAGTCTGTCTACGTACCCATCACAACGATGAATGGTACCGTAGAACTCCGCGAGTTTACGCTCACCGTCTCCACAGACGGATCAGGATCGGTCACCAAGAACCCAGACCAGGCGACCTACCCCTACGGGACCGTTGTCCAGCTGACCGCAATACCGGATGAAGGATGGATGTTTAGCACCTGGACCGGCGACGCCTCAGGCAGCAACAACCCCATCTCGATAACCATGACAAGCAACAAATCCGTCGTTGCGCACTTCACACAGCATGACTACATCCTCACCATACAAGTAGAAGGATCAGGGACGGTCAGCCTATCCCCCAACTTACCATCCTACGCCTACGGTGCTGTCGTCACGCTCACCGCGGAGCCTACCGAGGGATGGGCGTTTACCTACTGGTCAGGGGACCTCACAGGCTCAGACAATCCGGAGACGATTACCATCGATGGCAACAAAACCGTCGTTGCCCACTTCGTTGACAGCATGGCCCCAGAGATATCAGGGGTAACCCAGACAACATCTAACCCCTTAGACACAGACCCACTGTATGGATGGGTGAATGTGAGCTGCACAGTCACAGATAATATAGCGGTATCAGAGGTGATGCTCTGTATTCACACACCAAGCGGTGCGTGGACCAACGTCTCGATGCTATCAACAACACCAGGTGTCTACTACTACCGCTCTGCAACTGCGTTTTCACAAGCAGGGAATTACACGTACACCATTGTCGCAAGTGATAGCACAGGCAACGATGCCACCTCAAGCCAGGTGCTGTTCTCCATGTTACCCAACTGGGACATCAACGGGGATGGTGTCTGCACCATTTTTGATTTAGTCCTCGTGTCCAACCACTACGGAGAAACCAGCAGCAACGGGTGGATTCGAGAGGACGCAGATAACAACGGGACCGTCTCAGTCCTTGACCTCGTGTACTTATCGAATCACTACAACGAGATGTGGTGGTAAGGCTCCCTGCGCTCTGAACCAACCAACAGAGACGACGGAGCGTTCTTACTATTTTTTTTTTAAATTAAGAACCTAGAAAAAAAGAGAAAGAGGATGACGGTTATTGATTAAGATCCGCCTCAAGTTCATTACACTCTTCTAAGATATCTTTGAGATTCAGCATCGTGTCACGATCCTGGCTGCCGAGTGCGATGTTGACCTCCTCAATAACCGTGGATTCAAGGATAGGGTAGTTGATGCACGGATGTCGAGCATTCAACACAGCAGCAACCGCAGCACGCAGTAAGGATTCTGCTGCCCCCGTCAGATTCGTTCCTCCTTGATAGTCCAACGCGTCAAGCAGGGTGTCAGTGTTCGGGAAGTACAGACTCGCGTTTACAAACACAGAGGTGACAGACGTCTCCTTGGTGTACCCCTCAGGCCAGTCTTCCACGTGGTTCTTCCAGAACCCAGGGGTCTTCCCCTCCTGTGGCGGGAGTCGTACCTCAAGGAACGACCGCTGGAACGGCTCTTGATTATGCTGCGGGTACACCGGCAAGGCAAGGATCGCGATAAGGCCCCCCTCCTGAGGCTTGTACCCATCGTGCGCGGTATTCACTAGCTGCTTTGCATTCTCACTGATACTGCTGAACGGGTACCTGTTGATCAGGTTCCAGATGGCGTCCTGAACGTCTGCTTTCGTCGCATTGCCTTTATGATTCAAGATGTAGTTGACCTTGGACCAGTTCCTACTCTGAAGCGGTTCAGGGAGGAACAAGGCGTAACTGTTGAACAGTTTGACTTGAAGGTTCTGATTCCGCGGCATGGTCACCCCACGGTCAGCACACCAGCCGACGTACAGCCCATCCGTGATTTCATAACCTGCGGGGACATCAGAGAGGTAAATGTTGAAGTAGCTCACGTTGCCATCGGTGACATACATCGTAAGGGTAGCATCAGGGAGATGGAGACTTGGCGTATAGTAGTGGATGTATAGCGCTCCAGCAAACAGTGCGGTGTACAACAGTATGCCGCTCACTCCGAGAATAAGTATCTTTTTTGACATCATATCGTTACTTCCCCATAACAATTTTTTGATAATTATAATATTAAATAATATATAAAACTATGCATAAGATTTTTTATATGAGAATGAACGAGGTGCCTTTAGGAAAAAAATATTTAAATTTCAAAGAGATTCACTACATCAAGAACTTGATTTGAAGTAGGAGTTGGGATGCCGAGTCAAAATACCAGTGTGCTATTTTAGCACGGTATGTTTATTAATTGTTATGAACACAGATTACCACGTCATATATACCATGAACGTGACAAGAGGTAGCTGACCAGGATGAACAGAAAAGAACTTTACATAGCACTCTTTACAACAGTACTTCTCGTCCTTCCCTGGGGGTATAGTCATCCGGTGTGTGCAGCCACCCCCACTCAAGTCTTCGTCGACCCCTCCAGCCAAACAGTTCTAGCACAAGAGACATTTACCGTTGCGATAGCCTGTACCCCTGGCCAACCGATAAAATCGTTTGAATTACAGGTGACGTTCAATCCCTCCGTACTCCACGCCACCTCAGTGACCGAAGGCACTATTTTTAGTGGCCATACGACATTTTTCAATGCAGGGCTCATTGACAACACAGCTGGGAAGATCATCAACGTTTACAACCTCATTGTAGGACCTTCCAACGTCACGGAACCAGGGACCTTCGTCACTATATCGTTTACCGCACTCTCCTACGGTGGAACGTCAACGATTGACTTATCCATGGTTGGGGTGACCAATGAAACAGGGTACGTCCCGTTGAGCGTGACTGACGGATCTGTCCTCATCATTGGTGGGAATCAACCCCCCATGTTCTCCTCAGAAAACCCAGGGAACGGATGGAATAACATCACGGTAGACCACACATCACTTTCAGTAGACATCCACGACGCGGAAGGAGACCTGTTTGACTGGAGCATCACAACATCACCAGATATCGGCAGCGCAACAGGAGCTGACGCGTCCAACGGCACCAAAGCCTGCACCATATCGAACCTGGAGTATCTCACGACATACCAGTGGACAGTCTCTACGAAGAGCACTGAAAGTGGCATCTGGAATAATATGACGTATGCGTTTACGACAGTAGCACAAACCCAAGGCAGCCCCCCAGGAAGCCCTGACCCTCCAGGGCAAGGCGGTGATCCACCAGCAACACCGCAAAATACAGCACCACAGAGTCCCGCTCAACCAACAGGTCTTGTTGAACTAACACAAGGAATACAGTACACGTATGCAAGTTCTACCTATGACCCAGACGGTAACCTCACCAGACTTCGGTTTGACTGGGGCGACGGGCAGTACAGCAACTGGTCTGAGTTCGTCTCTTCGAACACCACTGTATCATTTGCTCATGCCTGGAGCACCTGCTCCTCATTTTCCATCCGTGTTCTCGCACAAGATGAAGAAGGCCTCAACAGCTCGTGGTCAACCCCTCTAAATGTGACGGTCATCGGGAATCAAACCCACCAAGGAAACGAATCCCTCGAACTTACCATCAGCGCACCAGACACCGCACCGGCCAACTCCTCTGTTCTGTTCGACGCTTCTGGAACAAACGATCCACAAGTAACTATCCTCTCCTACACCTGGGATTTTGGTGACGGGACCACAGGGACAGGAATCAGCCTCACCCATACGTATGCACAGCCAGGGGTATACACTGTAGTGCTCACCGTGATTGATACGGGAGGAACAACACACCAAACAACATTTACCATCACTGTTGAAGGCGCCACGCAGACTTCGGGTTCCCAGGACGCCTTCCCGATCCTGTATCTCATCATCGCTGGTACACTCTCCTTACTCATCATTGGTCTCATCCTTGGACGACACAGACTACGCGATACACTTGAAGAAGTCTTGACGAGAAACAGAATCGTACGCCTCAACGCAAAGATGCAAAAATTAGCCACGACAACAGCAACGGAACCATCGTCAGTTGCGCCTCCTTACCCCGGCGACCCTCCAGAACACCTTGCTGTCGATGAGACACCCATTGAAGAAAAGATCGACGATGTTCTCAATAAAAAATTCATGAAATATTAATCAGTGTACCTCACGGTCTTTTTCTACAATGAGCCTCAGCGTCTTTTTCAATGAAGTGCAGTCAGCACTGGATGACGAAGTTTTTTATAGAAGATGAGTATTGGTCCCGTTACTTGGGAACGCCTATGAAAGATAAATCAGTTGTCGTGACCGGTGGCGCTGGGTTCATTGGTTCCAACTTAGCACGAGCATTAGTAAAAGAGAACCGTGTGGTGATCCTCGATGATCTCTCCACGGGTCACCTGCAGAATATCCGGGACCTGATTGATGAACACCACGTGGAGTTCATTCAAGGGTCCATTACTGACATCGAGCTACTGCAGAAGACCTTTCGCGATATCGATGTCATCTTTCATGAAGCTGCGATCCCCTCGGTTCCCCGGAGCATCAAAAACCCTGTTGCCTCACACCTCGTGAACGCGACAGGGACGCTGAATGTCCTGATGGCTGCTCAGGACAACGGGGTACAGAAAGTCGTCTACGCGTCTTCCAGCAGCGTGTACGGCGATACGCCCACCTTACCGAAAAAAGAAGACATGACCCCCTGTCCCCTCTCACCGTATGCCGTCAGCAAGTTAACTGCTGAGTACTACTGCTCGGTGTTCTCAACGGCCTATGAGCTGCCGACGGTGTCGCTGCGCTACTTCAACGTGTACGGGCCGTTCCAGGACCCTTTAGGCGAGTACGCTGCAGTCATCCCTAAATTCATCATGAAGCTCGCACACGATGAACCCCCTATCATCTACGGGGATGGTGAGCAGACGCGGGATTTCACGTTTATTTCCGATGTGGTGGCAGCAAACATCCGAGCAGCGGACAGCCCTGCGGTGGGCGTCTTCAATGTCTCAGGAGGAGAGCGCACCTCCCTCAATGAGCTCACTAAAATATTAATGAAAATATATTTAAAGAAAATAGATATTATCTACGAGCAGAGTAGACCCGGGGACATCAAGCATTCGCTGGCTGATATCTCCAAAGCGAAACAGCACCTGGGCTACCACCCGACATATACCCTTCACAAAGGACTCCAGGAGACAGCACAATGGTTCCAACACCATCAGTAAAGAATAACATCATCTGTATCATTGGCCTGGGCTACGTCGGCCTACCCTTGGCAGAGAATTTTTCACAGCACTTCAAAGTCATTGGTTTTGACATCAACGACAAGAAAGTACAGAAGTTAAAACAAACGATACAAGGCTTTGAAATGACCTCTGACCCTTCGAAGATACAGCTGGCTGATGTCGTCATCGTCGCAGTCCCCACCCCCGTGTTGAAATCAAAGCAGCCTGACCTACAGCCTGTTATTTCAGCGTCGCAAATCGTGGGACGACACCTCAAGAGAGGAGCCATCGTCGTCCTAGAGTCAACCGTCTACCCAGGAGTGACTGAGGAGGTCATGGCACCAATCCTGGAGAAGGAATCCGGGTTAGTGTGCGGAAAGGATTTCACAGTAGGCTACTCCCCTGAACGGGTCAACCCAGGGGATCAACACCACACCATCGACAAAATCACCAAAATAGTCTCTGGCATGGATACAGCATCAACAGAGTTCCTCGGCGCTCTCTACGGAACAATCACCACGGTGTACAAAGCCCAGAGCATCAAAATTGCGGAAGCAGCCAAGGTCATTGAGAACATCCAACGAGACCTCAACATCGCACTCATGAACGAACTGTCCATCATCTTCCACAAAATGAACCTCACCACAAAAGACGTGCTGGATGCCGCATCCACGAAGTGGAACTTCATCCGCTTCTCCCCCGGCCTCGTCGGCGGGCACTGCATCCCTGTTGACCCTTACTACCTGGTCTACAAGGCCAATGAGTTAGGCTACCATCCCCAAGTCATCCTCGCCGGCAGAGCCATTAACGACTACATGCCGAAGCACGTCGCAGAGCTCACCATAAAAAATCTGAACGACGCAGGCAAAGTCCTCAACGGCTCAAAAATCCTCCTCATGGGGTTAACGTTTAAAGAAAACGTCGAGGACACACGAGAGACACCAGTACGAGAGATCATCTCAGAGCTCCATGAATTCAAATGCAAGGTGTACGGCTACGATCCCCTGCTAACAACAGAAGAAATTCAGAGTTTTGGGATCACGCCCTACGAAGATTTCACCTGCAAAGTCGATGCGGTGATCATCACTGTCGCCCATGACCACTTCACACACATGACCCTCAGTGAGATAAAAAAATTCATGAACGCCAAACCCGTGTTGATCGACATACGAGGCATCTTTACCAAGGATGAGGCGACAAAAAAAGGATTCTCGTATGCAACACTCTAACTCTAAAGAGTTAATAACCAAGACCACCTACGCAATTCATTCAAGATCGTATTGTCTCATTGTTCTCTTTTTTTCGTGTAAAATCCCCTGGATTCGCTTGAAAAAAGAGAGTTCCTCGTCGTGCTAAGATATTTATACTAGAACTAAATATGGGGAAAACCATAGTTTTTAAGGAGAAAAAAAGTATGACTCAACGATTCCGCAACATCCTGGCTGTGACACTGACAGCATTTCTGCTCAGTCCACTCGTCGTGATCAGCACTGAAGCATGCAATCCTGATGTGAACTTACCGGATAATATTCAAATTCCCATGGTCGCGGAACATGCACAGACAACGTGGTTTACGATGCAACTATCAGATGTCCCCTCAGGCTATGACATTACTAATGGATACTACTCAGGGTGGTGTTTGCAAAGGCTCACTACAATGTCTAATGCCACACATCAGGTTTATCTTATATCAAGTTACAATACCAGTATGCCTGCTGCATATCAAAATAACAACTGGTCAAAAATAAACTACATCCTCAATCACAAAAGTACCTACTCCCGACAAAGCATACAGAACGCAATCTGGTACTTTGCTGATCACTATCCCTATCCAACAAACGACACGAATGCGACCGCCTTAATCGCTGCTGCGAATGAAAGCGGAGAGTCATTTTGTCCAGATGCAAGCGAAATCCTAGCGATTCTCGTGGATGTTTATCAACCTCCTGGAACCAAAGGAAATGATACAAATACACAGAGAGCCTGCCTCGAGTTAGTTATTCCTCAACAAAGCTCAAATGGTGGAACCACACCACCACCAACTAATTATCCTCCAACCGCAGATGCCTGGACCGGGACGCCTTACAAAGCTGCTGTTAACGAACCTATCATTTTTGATGGCTCAGCCAGTTACGACCGCGACGGCACCATAGTTACCTATCACTGGGATTTTGGTGACTACACCTTTGGTGATCAACAAATCATGGAGCATGTGTACACCGTTGCAGGTGTGTACACTGTCTCACTCACCGTAACTGATGACGACGGTGCAACAGATACCTACACCACCACAGCAACAGTCCACGAACCAAATACAGCTCCCTCAGCCCCAGACCTCACAGGAACACCGGCAGGGACAACCCAGACAGACTATACGTACACAGCAGTCTCAACTGATCCTGAGAACGATACGATACGCTACATCTTCACCTGGAATGATGGGACACCTGACACGGTGACGGCCTTCGCTGACTCAGGGGTAGTTGTGAACACAACGCACAATTGGTCCACCGCAGGCGTCTACCATGTATCGGTGTACGCAGAAGACAGCAACCATGCCGAATCTGATCCCACTCACCTGTTTGTCCTCATTAACGTCTCTGTTGAGTTCATCGCTGGCCAGCTCTCCGGGTACCTCATTGACTACCAACAAAACGGCACCTACCTAGAGTTCTACAACAACGAGACAGGGCAAAAAACTACTGTAGAACGACAACCAGATGGCACCTACCTCATCGACAGCGATGGGGACGGCGACTGGGATTACCAGTACAACGTCACCACAGGGGTGCTCACCAGCCTTGCTGCTGATGTTCCTGTGCCTGAGGAAAACACGCCAGGCTTTGAGTTCCTCCTTGTTGTCGCTGCAGTGCTCCTGCTGGGGCTCCTAAGGAGAAAGAACAAGCATCACTAAGGTGTGATGCCTACTCGTCTCACGATGATGCATCTTCATCGAATACCTGCTCTTGGGACAGTTCTCTTCATTCTTTTAAGTAGCCTAGGGAGTACGGTTCTTGCGGACGACTGTGCTGGTCTCATCGCCACCGGCAGCATTGTCAGTGACGGACGCAGTATCCTTCTCAAAAATAGACACCTCCATGAGAACAACCAGAAGCCGTTCTACGGCAATGGAACCTTCACGTACTGGGGCATCGGAGACGGGAGGCATTCCTTCTGCCGCATGGGCATGAACGAGAAAGGCCTAGCCATTGCAAACTTTGACCCACCACCCAATAACCTGCTTGATGACGGAGTCTGGCAGTACACCTCAGATGGGAGCAGCGCTAGTGAAGACGACGACATGCGCACGGTGCTCGGAGAGTACACCACAGTTGAGGAGGCAGCTCTCTGGCTAGCGCACCATGCACGATACCCTTGCCAATGGGCACTCATCAGCCAAGAATCAGGAATCGGTGCCATCGTCGCCATGGATACGCAGAACCACTCTCACATCTCCTACATACGCGATGGATGGGTGGCACTCGGCAATGTCTGGTACTGCGAAAACACGTCTTCAAGCAACAACCAACGCATCGAGCATCTCATCACGACTCACTTGAACAGCACTGAGACACTGACCGTCAGGGACGTCGTTCGACTACTCGGTCGAGACATCAAAGCAGGAGGCTCTGATGCGACTGAACCTGTTGGCTACAACGGAACGTATCAACCCCATGGGTTGACCCCTGTGTCATGCCGGTCAGCAGCCGCTTTTCTCAGCGGTGACGCTCGATGGGATGGTGCGCTTGCCATGGCCTGGGTCGCTATTGGTCAGACCACGCACCTCTGCCCGTTCTTCCCCCTTGGCGCCTCCTATGTTCACACCGCAGAGGATATCCCACAGAACTGGACCACAGGGCTTGGCATCGAGCAGTACAC
Organism: Thermoplasmatota archaeon; assembly: GCA_016927555.1. GTDB lineage: Archaea > Thermoplasmatota > E2 > DHVEG-1 > DHVEG-1 > SM1-50. The sequence continues at coordinate 363 of JAFGML010000034.1, read as the reverse complement.
CGATGAAAAACAGGAGTACGCTGAGGCAACACCAAATGAGTACTACAGAAACAGAGTCCAGGAGATTCACAACTACACCCTCCCCATACAAGACGCCATCTTTGATCGCTACGAGCAGTGTCTGGAGTCAATAGACGACACGTTCAGTACAACCGAGGTCATCGAAACCATGCAGTCCTACGCGAACAGCACCTTCCAAGACGCCCTACAGGCATACAGAGAGGAACGACCGATGACTAGTGAAACAGGTGGCGCTGATCACCACGAGGCTATGCCCGCTTCGCTCCTTCTTCTCGTTGTTCTGGTGTCACTCATCAGCTTCTTGTTTGTTGTACTTATTTTTATAATTTTAAAACCATAAGT
>JAFGML010000033.1 GCA_016927555.1 Thermoplasmatota archaeon | reverse complement strand
CAAGTACGAGTTATGCCACTGAGGCAGACGGTTCTGCAACAACACATCCGTCTTCCCATCACCATTGAAATCACCGGTATGCAAGATACGGTAGTAATCAGACCATAATGCATCGTACATCCAGTACAGATTAGTAATAGCTAGCGCATTGGTAAACCCAAAGTTGGTACCATACAAAAGGTAGGACGCGTGTCCTTGTGCTGGCCGACTCTGCAGGAGCACATCGGTTTTTCCATCGCCATTGAAATCACCGGTGTGTAAGATACGGTAGTCGTCAGCCCACAACGAGCGGCTCATACCGAATAAATTGTCGATGACGATTTTTGTAAATCCACCTGCACCCTGGGACAAGAGGAGGTACGAGCTATGCCACTGCGGTAGGCGGTTCTGCAGTAGTAGATCGGGGTGACCATCGCCGTTGAAATCACCGGTGTGCATAATCCGGTACTCATCAGCCCACTGTCCACTGCTCATGGAATAACTCGTGGTGATATCAACAGGTGATGCGAACCCGTTCCCTGCGAGTCCACAGAGAAGGTAGGTGCTATCACCACTGTATCGACTTTGGAGGATGATGTCATCGTGTCCATCGCCGTTGAAATCACCAACAGCGATAGGCCGGGTTGTAAAATTCCTCAGCTCGTTTTTTATGAAACGTATGTTGTCTGCAGTCTCTTGGACGTGACTGACGCTATCCCCTGGTTCGAAGTACACAGCGTCGAAAGGAGTCTTACTGTACAAAGTTGAGTCGAAGGCGGGAGCATAGTTGTAATTATTGTTGATAGCAGAAAGATCGATAGCTAGTGCGCTGAAGGTCGGGATGAAGTTGTGGTAGCCGAGTTGGCAGGTCATCCCACCGTAGCCACTGGGTGCATTTGCATTCCAGGTGTCTACGAGTTCTTGAGCAGAGTTCCGTGTGCCTCCTGGTGCAAGATCAACATATTGTGCGCCACTGTTGATGGTCAACTTCATTTCTTTTTTCCAAAACGGCGAGGAGCGAATGTGTCCATCAAAGACAACATCGTTTCTATCTGAGTATGCTTTGAAGCGAACGCCAAAACCAAGAAAGTTGACTTCATCGAGGTATGCAAATTCGACGCAGTACCATGAATGGAGTCGTTGGCCTATCCCACTACCACTCGCAACTGCGACATTTCGACAGTGTGTTGGCAGGCCTAGTCCGTTGACTTCGTTATAATAACTGGAGAAGAGGGGATTAGGTGTGTACCAAGTATAAATAGGGTAGTTCAACGGAGGAAGATAATCAATGATGTACCGATTCTTGAGCAGCATTTGACTTGATGCAGGGCTATTCAAACCATTGAGCAAGTCTTGTGCTGCTGCGCTCTCAGAGGCTAAGAACATCACCCCTGCCTGCAGTCCAATGGGTATATTGGCTCCTTTAAACGGCCCGTCAAGCGCGATAAATAATCCGACATGATGATCTTCACCTGCAAGCTCAGCGGTTCTGAGAGCATACCGACTAGTCTGCGTGCCCATGCTCCCAGCGACGACTACTGCTTGTCGGGTCTCGAATCCAGGAGCCATCCACCCGGGGATTTTCTTTAGGACCTCTCGGATGGCTAGCCCGTTGCGCTGGATGTAATCATTGCCCGACGTGTAGTCAATAGAAATCAAGTCAAATCCCATGTCAATGAATTGCTGCATGCCACTGCCGAAATCCACCCAAATCGTCTCCTGTGTTCTAGAGTTTGTCACATCAAAGCCATCAACGATGAACATGACGTTTTTTAATTTCGGTTGATAGTTCCCTGATGAGCCAACAACAGACCCTTGACTCGGGTAGATGCGAACGTTGACTTTCCCATATGCTCCGTTGTAGGGAAGAGAGGCGGTGATAGGGTTCAAATCGTAATGGAGCGGAATAAAGAGTGGTGTGTACATCAGTGTCCCGGAGCTTGAAAACGCATTCCCATTGGCAAGGCCTGATACACAGAACTGTACATGCCCTTCTTTATCTGGCTTGAGGTTGCTGACAGTAAATGGCTGGTCGACGCGTATGCCTAGGGGGCAATCGTTGTTGTTGAAGGTAATGCAAAGCTCATCGAGTCGGAGTGGACTTGTTCTCTGAGAGATGAGCAGTGTAGAGGGGAGGATGAAGGTGGGTTCTGGTTCATAGATTGTAGGGGAGAGGGAAGCAATGCCATAGAACGTCTTGGTCTTGTAGAAAGGCTGACCGTCTGCTGGTCCGTGGAAATATTCTCCGTCAAAGGTGACACGCCCATCCTGGTACGCCTCAGGGCCAATGAAATCATAGGAGATGACCGCAAAGCAGAGTGGGGTGATGTGCTGCTGTTCACGTATCTCCTGGGCAGTCGCCTTTAAGTGCTCGTAGCTTGGCAGTGGTGCTGATATTGATGAGCGCACGAGGTCGCCGTACGCTTCTATGAACTCCGTAGAGGAGAGACCTATGGAGCTCTCCCGCGGATCACCATTGTGTTCTTGCACAGAGTCAGTAAAAAGCATCGATCCTTGATCGAGCAGAATTCCCGTGGGAAATTGCTCAAGGTTCATACGGCTGTAGGCATGTCTCAGCTGGTTTGCAAGAGAGACATCGTCATTGTCTACTGTTATGATTGGTGGTTCTGTCCCCACCGTTTCTTGGTGCTCTGAGGGACTATGTGCTGCTGCGACGATTGTCAGCAGAAGGATAGTGGCGCAGAAGAGAGGCACGAGCTTCGTTTCTATAGTTTTAGAGAGAGTCATTCATATCGCCTTCCAATAAATTGTGTCAATATTAAGTATTTTTTCATATTTATATATTTTTCTATATTATATTATTCTCATTCTATAAGACACGTACCACCACACATCAAATGACTTGAAAAAAAGAACCAACACCTGAGCAGTACACAATAATAACTTCTTTAAGGCTCACGTGGTTTCGTGCTTTCAGAAACCATGGATTTGTTCACCGTGACCTTCCAAGCCGTCGTCACCCTCCTCATCATCGGGGTGGTGGGCTTCTTCATCGTCCGACGAAAAGTCCTTCCTGAAAACGCCCTTGGTGCACTCTCCAACCTCGCCTTGGATATCGCCCTGCCCTGTCTAGTGTTTGTGAATATCGTGTCCAATTTTTCACCGTCTGAGACGCCTGACTGGTGGGTGCTCCCCCTCTGGTGGGTCGTCTTTACTGGTCTCGCCGCTGGTCTGACTGGCCTGTTCATGTTTGTCTCTCAGAGAGAAACGAGACGGGAGTTCGCCATGAGCCTGTTCCTCCACAACGGGTTGTTCTTCCCACTCGCTATTCTCACCGGCATGTTTGGGAGCAGTTCACCGTACCTCGTGTCCTTATTTCTGTTCATGTTGCTGTACCCCGCGTTCCTCTTCAACATCTACCCTTACTTCTTTGGAAAAGCGACTAAGAAGGTGAATTGGAGGCGTGTGTTCAACATGGTGTTCCTCGCCACGCTCGTCGCACTGGCGATCCGTTTCCTTAACGTGCAACGCTACATTCCCGATGCCGCCCTCACCGTTGTCAGCATGCTCGGTGCCATGACCGTGCCGCTCCTCATGCTGGTCATTGGAGGCAACCTCTCCATTGATTTTCAGAAGAAAGGGACGATCTACAGCAGAGAAATGGTAAAGTTTGTCTTGATAAAAAACATGGCGTTTCCCCTCATCGTCTTTGGCATTCTGGTGCTGATTCGCCCATCGTACCCCATCGCGTTGCTGCTGCTGTTACAAAGTGCTGTGCCACCTGTGACTGCGATCGCTCTGTTCACCGAACGAGTTGGGGGGAATCAGTCGATTGTGAACCAGTTCCTCATCGCTAGCTTCGTGTGTTCCCTGGTGTCGATTCCAGTCATGGTCTCATTGTTCTCCCTGGTGTTCAGTCCATAAAAAAAGTGTTATTTCTCAGAAAGACAGGCTTTGCATGCCGCGGTGATGATTCCCTTTTCCATGAACAGTCTACAGATGCGGCAGGTTTCCTCAACGACATTGGCATTGGAGGTGTTGAGGATGCGTTCTGCCGAGAGACTGATTTGCTTGAGGAGCTCTTTATCGTTGATGCGTGTGTTTCCTCGCTTGTTCGACCGGTATTGGCAGACAGCAGCAGGAGTCACCCCTAGTTTTTCTGCTGCTTCTTTTTGACTAACACCGAAATTCGTAATCATGCACTCCGCAAGTTCCTTGCGGATAACCGGTAGTCCCTCCCAAATGATATATTCACAAGGAGTGCGTTTCATTGTCTGGAAAACAGGTTGTTTGTACTTATAATTAACGGTTGTTAACATGTTGCAATGATTTCTGGCCAAAAATGAGGAGGTTTTCTCCTGATAAAAGGAAAATGACGAGAGAGCCAAAACCTTTAAATATGGCAGGTGCATTAACAATTGTTAATAGTGATGGTTTGGGGATAATAGAAGAACCAAAAAAAATTCACGTTAACACGCGTGGAGATGTAAAAACAAGCGGGGGAATATTTTTTACATCCATCCTTTCCTCCTCTCCTCACCAACCGAATGACCCCCGTTTGTCTTACATCCTCCACCATTTTTTTCAACACAATCTTCCCGAGGCTGTGAAACGATGAATCACCTCCTCGACGAGATTCAGAAACTCAAGACCAGCCCAGTGCACACACTCATCGCACAGCGAATACAAGAGTTCAAAACTGTTGACATCAACTCCCCTGATGAAGTGTTCACTGAACTATGCTTCTGCATCCTAACTGCAAACTTCAGCGCCCAGCGAGGCATAACCATTCATCAACAACTCAAATCATGCTTTTTCACTGATACACAAGACACTTTGGAGAAGAAATTGAGAGCCTGCGGGTACAGGTTCCCACACACACGAGCACAGTACATCACCTCCTCTGCACACAGAAAACAGCTCATCCAACACCACATCGTGACACTTGATGGAGAGGACCGGAGACACTGGCTGGTGAACAACGTCGCAGGACTGGGGTACAAGGAAGCCAGTCATTTCCTCAGAAACATCGGGTTTGATACCTACGCCATCATCGATTCCCACATCCTCAACCTGCTCACGCAGCACAACCTCATCCTCGAACCAAAGCCTCTGACGAAGAAGAAGTACCTCGAAATTGAGCACGTACTCCAAACCATAGCATCACAGGCACAGTTGACACTAGCAGAACTCGATTTGTACCTCTGGTACATGGAAACCGGAACCGTCTTGAAATAACAGGAGATATTGACACCTATGGATGAGGCAAAAATAGATCCGATCTGCGGCATGAAGGGAACAATCCCTGCCCATGGACACTACTTCTGTTCAAAAGGGTGCATACAGAAATACGAACAGCAACATAATCTCTCCCCTGAAATACCCTGCCCGTCCTGCAGCGTCCCTGCAAAGAAATGGTACAAAGAACGACTCTACCAGTTCAGTCTCCTGCTTGTTTTTCTTGCCATCATCACCTACGTCATTCCCCAGTTCAACCCGTTTTTCTACGCACTGAAAGACTACGCCCTGTTGATCTGGTGGGCGGTTCTGCTAGGCTTCCTGATTGGTGGAATCATTGACTATTTTATTCCCAGACAGTACATTGAAAAGTACCTCTCACGACACAAAAAACGAACCATCGTGTACGCTGTCATCTTCGGGTTCCTCATGAGCGCATGCTCCCATGGGATTCTTGCCATTGCTATTGCATTGTACCGGAAAGGAGCTGCCACCTCCTCCGTGGTTGCATTCCTGCTTGCCGCTCCTTGGGCGAATTTACCTATCACTATTTTGTTGTTCGGGTTCTTCGGCTGGAAGGCTCTCGTCATCGTTCTGTCAGCACTCCTCATCGCGATTCTCACTGGGTTGATCTACCAAGCGTTGGAACGCAAGAGCATCGTCGAATGCCAGCAATGCTCCAGAGGGGAAGATCAGGCAGTACTGACAGAGTTCTCCATCATCCAGGATGTACGGAAGCGGTGGCATCAATTCAACTTCACCCGTCGTACCCTCTGGGAAGCCACCAGAGGAACCCTGAAAGGATCCTGGTCTCTGACAAAAATGGTGATGTGGTGGCTCATCATCGGAATGCTCTTAGCAGCTGTTGTCAGAACACTGGTCAACACCGGGATTCTCACCCACGACCTCTTTCACACGTACATGGGACCTACACCAATCGGCCTGCTCGTCACCCTGTTCTTTGCCACTATCATCGAGGTCTGCTCAGAAGGAAGCTCCCCGCTCGCCTTTGAAATCTACACCCAAACCCGTGCCTTCGGTAACAGTGTTACCTTTCTCATGGCAGGGGTGAGTACCGATGTCACAGAGATCGGTCTCATCTGGAGTAACATCGGGAGAAAAGCAGCGGTCTGGCTGCCGCTCCTCACGGTGCCACAAGTCCTCATCGTTGGATTTTTATGCAACATGTTCTTAAGTGGGTAACACAAAGAGGTACTCGATGCAGTTCGAACAAATCATACAGAAATTACAGTCGCTCTCAAACCCAGATGCCGCCTGTGGGATGGCACGTTATGGAATCAACCCACAGAACAACTTAGGGATCTCCGTCTATCAGCTCCGTATGATAGCAAAGGAAATCGGCACAGACCATGGTCTTGCGCTACAGTTGTGGGCTTCAGAGATCCACGACGCACGACTCCTCGCCTGCTTTATCGAAGATCCACACCAAGTCACTGAGACACAAATGGACGACTGGGCGTCTGCGTTCGACTCCTGGGATATCTGCGATCAAGCATGCACCAGTCTCTTTGATCAGAGCATATTTGCTTATATAAAAGTGCATCAGTGGTCGACCCGTGACGAAGAGTTCGTCAAACGTGGAGCGTTTGCCCTCATCGCAGGATTAGCAGTCCATGATAGAACAGCCAACGACGATGATTTTGAGCAATTCTTCCCCCTCATCAAAACGGGAGCAACAGACAATCGTAACTATGTGAAAAAAGCAGTGAATTGGGCGCTACGAAACATCGGAAAAAGAAATCAATTGTTGAATACACGGGCGATACAAACGGCATACGAGATTCAACACATCCCTGCTTCCTCTGCACGGTGGATTGCCACTGATGCTCTCCGGGAGCTCACCAGTGAAAAAGTCCAACAACGACTATGTGTAAAAAAGAAGAAAAAGGTGCGATGATGTCATGTTGCCTTAGAGGCTCAGTGCTTGCACCGGGCATTCATCGACACAAACGCCACAGTCAATACAGGTGTCCTCGTTGACCTCGGCCTTCTCGTTGACAACCTTGATAGCCTCAACAGGACACGCGGTCTCACAGGCGCCACATCCGGTACACGTCGCTTTATCAACTTTTACTGCCATAGGTAAACTACCTCGCTGCACCCCAGATAAAAGTAATCCTATTTATCTTTTGCCGTTTTTATGCAGTGGCTTGTACTGCTCTATTTTCTTCTGAGCACGCCTCCCAATAAGGGTGAAATAGACGTACACGAAGCCTAACTCAAAGCCAAAGATTAGTAAGAAATACAGAAAGGTCACACTGATGCTCCGTACCTCAAAGCCGTACGTCAGTGTTATTGAACCGAGGAATGGGATGAACATCCCCAGCAAGATCAGCAGTAGAACGGTCAGGAGATCTCTATTCTTCCCCATATGCATGACTCAGTAACATCTCTCTCTTAAAAGAGATTTCTCCGTTTTCACTCCACACTATTTCTTGAGCTGATTCCCTGCGATGAGATTTTGCCCGACAGCTATCCCGCCATCGCCATTCGGCACCTTGTCATGGACAAGGAAGGACAACCCAGCGTCGTGTACGCGCGTCTGCACCATCTCAACAATAGGGACGTTATACGACACGCCACCAGTGATTCCAATCAGCTTCACCTGCGCTTCCTGTGCACGGTGAACAGCAATATCGGTCAGCGCATCAACAACAACTTTGACGAACGAGTACGCCACATCTGCTTTCTTTTTTTCAGACAAGGGAAACTTGATACTTTCTCCAAGCTGCCGAAACACATCAATGACTCCAACAACATTATCTGTAACGCGTACATCAAAGGAGTGCCGAGACATCCCCATCGCCAGATATTTCTCCAGCTTCATCGCCGGCTCCCCGCTGTACGTCCGCTGCGTGCAAATACCAAGATAACAGGAGAGCGCATCGAGGTACCGACCAAGACTGCAACACAACGGAGCAGAGGACATGAGTTTTGAGAGAACCCCGGCGTCCTCACCTGTGAAGAACAGGTCTTTGCCAAACCGATGGAACAAGGCGAACACCAACCGTCGTGGATCCCTGGTCGCCTGGTCACCACCGAGCAGGGGGAAGTACTCTAGATGACCGACGCGGGTGTACGTAGTCAGGCCCGTGTCAAGCACTTCCCCGCCCCAGATTCTCCCATCTGTACCATACCCAAGGCCATCCAAGGTCAGCACGATACAGCGAGAGACCTGGTGGTCGGCAAGTAAGGAGGCAGCATGCGCCCAGTGATGATCAACCTCAATGACCGGAGCAGCATCCTCATCAGCTATCCGCTGTGCGACCTGTCGGGTCTCATACCCCGGGTGCGTATCCATCGCGACCGCATCAAGAGATCCTTGACTCAAGAATAATGTCTTCAGATGCTGCAGGCTCTCGTAGAGGAACTGAACCGCCTCGTAGTACTTCGTGTTGCCAATGTACTGCGTAGAATAGAGCTTTTTATCTACTGATAGGGCACCAGTCACGTTCTCCCCTGCACCCACACTCATGATACGAAACGGATATTCTACAGGGAGTGCTTCTGGGACAAAGCCCCGTGATTTTCGTAAAAAGAATCGATGACCGTTCCAGAGTCGCACCACCGAATCGTCAGTGCGATTCGGGATCTGCCGGTTGTGCAACAGGTAGTACTCTGCTTGTAGTGCAAATACGTCGTCATTTCGAAGAAGCATCGGCTCCCCAGGGATATTCGCAGATGTCATCACCAAGGCTTGGGCAGACAAGAAGGAAAACAACAGGTGGTGTAATCCGGTGTAAGGGAGATACAACCCAATCGTATCCAATCCCGGTGAGACCAGCTCTGCTGTCTTCTTTTTCAGCAGTACGATTGGTCGTGCTGAGGAGGTGAGGAGGCATTCTTCCTCCGAGGAGATAGCTGCGTATCGACGAGCGGTTGTAAGGTCCTTGACCATGAGTGCGAATGCCTTCTGCGGCCGTCGATACCACGTACGAAAACGTGGGAGTTGCTCCAGGGTACAGCAGAGATGCATACCACCCCAGGATTTGATCACACCAATCGCACCGTCGTCAATCTTCTGCGCGAACCGCTCAATCGCCTGCCCTGCTCCAAAATCTTTCCTCGTTCCATCGTATAAGCTATAGGAAGGGCCACACGCAGGACAGGAGATCGTCTGAGCATGATACCTTCGGTCCTCAACCGTCGTATATTCCTGCCTACACTCCTTACAAAGAACAAACGGTTTCATCGAGGTGCGCTCCCGGTCATACGGCACGTCAGCAATCAGACTGAACCGAGCACCGCACACCGTGCAGTTCGTAAACGGAAACAGATACCGCCTGTTCTTTTTATCAAACATCTCCTCCCGGCAGTCATCACAGAGACAGACGTCAGGCGGGATCAACGATTTCTTCTCCCCCTTCGTGCTAGGGAGGATCCGAAAGTCAGCAAACCTCCGATGATCGGGTCTTCGCTCAACTTCTGAAATCTCCGCGACATTAGGCAGCTCCTTCTTCAGACGACAAAGAAAATCCTCGACATCGCGGTTGATGACGACCTCAACCTCGGAACCGGTGTTCAACACATACCCATGCAACCCAAGCTGTGTAGCGACACGGTACACGATTGGACGAAAGCCCACACCCTGGACGACCCCTTTGAAGATAAGCTTCATACCGTTCTCTCTATGTCACTCGACACGTAAATCCTGGGAGTATTTATCGGTATCTGCGAGTAAAAACTCACTGCTCATCCGCAGACAACTCGGCGGGTAGACGTCGGTGCACTGGGCGCAGAACGTACATCGCGCTAAAAAATCTTTATCTTCTTCTCCGCCTGCTTGAACTGGATCGCCTCGGAAGGGCACACCTTCAGGCAGAGCCGGCAGCGTCTGTCTCATAAAATATATCCTTTATTGTAGTTGGTCAGGGGAACGACGCAAGGCTATTAAAATATTCCCTCTAAAGAGAAGTGAGGATGATGTTCTGAGATATCAATAAGAACAAGAGAACGAGAATAGAGAAGAGAATGACGAAAGCTGTTTTCTGTTTGTCTTTAAAGGATCCATAGATAAAAAGTGCAATTGTTGCGATAACTGGGCTGGGAAACACTATTAAGTACAGAATACTCGCAAGCAAACCATTGAAAGAGCCTTGGAGAAGACCTGGGAATGTGAGGAACAAAATAATAAGAAGAATCACAAGATACGTGACTGCAACACCAAGTACGATACGTTTCACTGGTGGGTTAGATTGCGATTTTTTTTCTGTAGGGGTTCTTACAAATGTTTGATCGATTTTCATCACAAAGGAGATGATGAAGAACCCGATTACACTCAGACAATTGCTAAGGCCGAGAAGCATGAATTTGAGAAGGGCAGGGTGTTGTCTCCGGTAGATGATAAACCCTGCAATGACACTTGCAAGACAAGAAAGTAAGAGGAAGACAGGAAGAAGGACGAGGACCGGGTTTTCTGCAATGAAGGCCTTGGTGATGTACGTCGCGGGCATGCCGCTATTCATCCATACATCATCGGTGTAGTACCTCGCCTCGGCATTTATTGTTACTTCGGTGTACCTAATATTCTGGATCACATTCAATCCTGCAGTGTTCTGAGAGCCAGCGTGTTGGAGTTGCTCTGAAAAAAATGTTGTCAGATTGTTCGGTACTATGTATTGATTTTGAACGCAATGCGTGGTCGACATATAGCCATTTGGAGAAATCGTTGGATATTCAGAGAGCGTCGCACCGTCGATGACCTGAAGGAGAATCGGAACGGCGGTAGTGCCGTAAGCACTCGTCAATTTCAATGGGTAGTAGATACGTTCCGTTGGGAAGCTCACCGCTAACCCAAGCATATAATACGGGTCAGATTCATATTCGTTAGACGAATAATAGTAATTCCACTCATACTGTGGTGTATAAAGTGATGCGCTTTCTCGGAATCGTTCAATATCTGAAATCCATGAGACGATGAAACAATAATCCTTACCGATATACCCATCAATGGTGATATTCGTCTCGGCAGGCAATGAGAGGTTCCGTGAGGTGAGGTACTCTTGAAATGCTTTGCTATCGTTCGCACCTACTTTTTCTGCGGTTAGCCCCATATCTTCAATGCTTTCGTAGACAGTATATTGACCCGTGCTGGAGCTCGATCCAATCATACCAGAGCCAAAAACTTGTAACAGTAAATTAATGGGGAAAGTGTACGTCTGTGAACTGTATAGAACAAGATAGGGGATGGTTACTGAACTTCGCATTGCATAGTTAATTTCTGTGCCTTTGAGACGAGGAATAGTATTGTACACATCGAGTAAAACGTTATCCGGGTTCGATGGAACAGGGATAATCCAAACTGCTTTATTGCCAATCAAGCTACTGTTCTTCACATCAATGACGATGAGTAATTTCTCATACCCGTTCTCGTAATTAACAAAACCCATCTGTTTTTCTTGAGGGAGATGCATCCAAGCATCTAATTGTGAACTATAGCGGAAGGCACATCCATCAGCAGACACCACGGGATTAAGAGGCGGGGAAAACAAGATGAAAACAAGCATAACCAGTATTATGTACATAAAATTCTTCTTAGGCATACAGTCATGAGTAATCACATTATCGTTAATAAAACTGTTTTTATGTTGACAAAAAAAAAAATTTAACAGATACGCGGCACCGGGTCGCCGAGCGGTTTGTGAATGATCCGCCGACCGCCGACCGATGTTTTCATCACCACACCATGAATATCTTTGGTTGCTTCTCCGATGATGGCTGCGTGTCTGCTAAGAGGATGCCGTCTGAGGACTCTGAGGACGTCATCTGCCTTTTCATTCACGACGCCGAGCACGATTTTCCCTTCGTTACCAATCTCGAAAGGATCGATGCCGAGCATACCGCAGGCGGCGCGCACACCATCAGGGATGGGGATAGCGTCTTCGTAGAGCATGATGCCTACGTGTGATTTCTCCGAGAACTCGTTGACGGTGTTGGCGAGCCCTCCGCGTGTCGGGTCCTTGGCGCTGACCACACCACCCTCAACAAGAAGCTGTTCCATCAGCTTGTTAACCGGTGCGATATCTGATTTAATCTTGGTGTCAAACCCGTAGCCCTCACGAAACGACAGCAGTGCAATCCCATGCTCACCGATATTCCCAGAGCAGAGGAGGACATCCCCCGCGTGAAGATTGGAATCCAGCAGCCACCGTTGAGGAAACCTCCGGTACCGTTTCACCTCACGGATGTTGCGCTCCAGGGCCTTACTTCGTCGTCCAATGCCACTGGTATTCACCATGCATTGCTGTATGGCTCCTTTTTCAACCACCTTGGTATCACCGGTTATGATGGGGACACCTGCTTTCTGAGCGGTTTTCCCCATGCTCTTCACAATGGTCTCAAAGAGATCCATACTCAATCCTTCTTCGAGGATAAAGCCTGCAGACAGACCACGTGGTGTCGCACCCATCACCGCAATGTCATTGACTGTGCCACACACCGCAAGGGATCCAAGGTCACCACCAGGGAACACCAGTGGTTGAACCGTGTGAGAGTCAGTGGAAAACACAGTATCATCGATCACCGCAGCATCATCCAGAGCAGCAAGAGACACCTCAGCAGAGCCTTGGTTCTTGAAATACTTCAGGATATGCTGCTTGATGAGTTGATCCATCAGCTCACCACCAGCACCTTGCGCAAGTGTAATCTTCTGAGTCATAGTCCCCCAAAGAACCGATACATGTGTGGTATGCGATGGAGAGGCTTTATTTATACTCTCTGGTATTCCCTCTAGAGACTCATGTGGCAAGATGTTGTCTTAACTCTTATTAACTTCGGTTTTGTGGTCACGGTCATCCCTGCTATTGTACGCAATTATCAGAAAAAAGAAGCAGAGAGCCAATCACTGTCCATGTATATGGCGACATCACTTCTCCTCACCGTCATGGCGTACGTCTTTTTCACTCTCGACCTCCCCCTCAGTTGTATCTCCACAGCACTGACAGGAGTGATGTGGTATCTCTTAACGATGCAAAAATTACACTATTCCAGAATGAAGAGGAAGTGAGCAGAGCGTGGCTGATACCGTGGTGATGTGCATTGGCAACCGAGATGGCGGCGATGATGCTGTCGGACCATTCATTGCGGATGCGCTGCACCAAGTGACCCATGACCTGGTGGTCCTTGACTGCGGTGTCGTACCAGAGAATTATACCTCTGTGGTCAAACGACATGCTCCAGAGCAGGCGATCCTCATCGATGCCGTCGACATGCATCTTCCCCCTGGTGAGATACGACGAATTCCTAAGGAAAAGATAGGTGTCATGCACATCAGTACTCATGGCATCCCACTGTCGGTGTTAATGAACTATCTTGAAACCTTCGTTAATCAGGTTCAGCTCGTAGGGATACAACCTGCGACTATGTCTGGTGAGATGACACAAACAGTGATAGAAAGCGCCCACCAACTCATCGCGCTCCTCATGAAGAAGGACCTTACGGTGCTAACAATCGTGGACTAATACCAATTTTAGTAGGGGTATTGCTTACCCAATACCTCTGTTGCCTGAAGCGCTGCGATTGCCCCTTCAGCACACGCGGTGATGATCTGACGAAGACCACCCGTGATGTCACCCGCCGCATACACGCCCTTCACATTCGTGCGTTGCTGCTTATCAGTGATGATGAACCCGTTGCCGTCAAGGGCTACTCCCATCTGCTGTGCTAGTGTGTTCTGTGGCGTCTCACCGATGGAGATGAACACACCATCGACATCGAGTCGAGATTTTTTGTTCTCAGCGGTATTGAGAAGATCGAGATACCGGACGTTCTCATCACCACCGATAGCTTCAACAATAGTCGAGTACAGAACATGGATGTGATGTTCGTTGGCGGTATCGACATAGGCTTGCTCGGCACGAAGCTGATTTCGTCGGTGTATCAAAAAGACGTCTGCACATCCTATCTGCTTGAGAAAGATAGCCTCGATGACTGCAGCATTACCACCACCAACAACCGCTACTTTTTT
>JAFGML010000007.1 GCA_016927555.1 Thermoplasmatota archaeon | reverse complement strand
TCACGCAGGAATTCCAACCAGACCAAGCACCGAAATCCAGAGAGAGCTATGGGCAAAAGCTGTCATCAACTCAAGCATCAATCCACTCACCGCATTCTTCCAGTGCCCAAACGGGTACCTCTTGCACAATCCACTGCTCGAAAAAACAGTCACCCTCATCTGTGAGGAATCTACTCGTGTCGCCACTGCTCATGGCATCCCTCTCACCATAGACGATATGATTCAACGAACAAAAAAAGTGATTCACGACACTACCGAGAATACGTCCTCGATGCTGCAAAGCGTGCGCCAGGGGAAACAAACAGAGATTGCATCAATCAATGGACGACTCATCACGGTAGGAAAACAGTGTGGGGTACAGACACCGCTGAATGAGATCCTCCTTCAGCTCATCACTAATCTTACTACCCGCAGAAGTATTTAAGAAGACATGTAGTCAAAGACACTGTCATCCTTTTGCTCTAAAAATAATTTTAACCCTGCTTGGAACACCCGGAAGTTATGGTACACAAAGAGTTGTCGTAGGAGCTGGGAGACAAGGTAGCGTGGGGTGAAGTAGAATCGGCGATACGCCTCCGTGATGGTATTACGAAACTCCTCTAACGTAAAATTCCCTAACCCCGCCCGTGAGTTATTCATCACAAACAGCTCGTTCTCTGACAGCAATCCTTTTTGAACAGCGTCATCCCACAGTGCACTCCCTTTCAGGTACATGAACGGGTAGAAAAACGCGAAATCAAGGTTCAACTCCTTGGCAAACTGAATCGTATCTTCAATGTGCCGCTCGGTTTCAAGAGGAGCACCAACTATGAAGTTGCCAATGGTCAAAAAACCAGTTTTTTTACTCAACTTGACAGCCCTTCGTATCGTGTCTAAGGTGATTTTTTTATCGTAGTAGTCCAGGACTTCTTGGTTGCCTGATTCGATACCAAATTCAATGGATTTCACCCCAGCTTTCTTCATTTTTTGGAAGAGAGCAGGATCAGCATCAGTGACACGAACGCCAGCAATCCAAATCTCAATACCTAGCTTCTTCTGGATGAGGAAATCCATGATCTTCTCCGCATGTTTCTTGTTTAACAAGAAATTATCATCCACGATGAACACCGAGTCATAGTCCTTTGCTATCTCCTCTAATTCTCTGATGACATTTTCAGGAGAACGGGATCGGTAGGTGCTGAAGATGGATTTACTGACGCAGAAGCGACAGTGGAAGGGACACCCGCGTGTGGTGACCATCGAGGTGATTTTTCCTTTCGCAAAGAACGTCACACCAGCAATCTGCCGTTTCCCGTACGCATATTGTGCGGTGAGATGGCGTGAGGGGAAGTCGATGCTATCTAAGTCTTCAATGTCACAACGGGGGAGACCCGCATGGATATCGCCGTCTTTCCGGTACACGATTCCATGAACATCAGCGTACGTTTTCTTCCCCTCAAGAACATCCAGGATCTCGCCTATGGTGTGTTCTCCATCACCGATGACTGCGACATCTGCGTTGATTTCCTGCAGCACGTGCGTTCCTTGCAGGGTGCAGTGTGGCCCACCAAGGATAACGAGGAGATTCGGATGATTCAGTTTAATAAATTCAACGATTTTTTGAGCTGACGAGGCAATCTGGCTGGTGATTGTAATGCCAACAATGTCAGCGTGCTCAAGGAGCATCTTGAGTTTGTCTTCCGTGAACTGTTCTGCAATATAATCAACGACTGTCACAGATTGCCCTAGTTTTTCCAGTTGTCGTGCGATGTACAGAAGGCCTAGCGGGGGCAGGTAGGCCTCCATGGAGAACTCCTTCCGTAACAGGGAGTAGTCCATGGGGGGATTGATTAAAAGGAATGAACGGTGAGCCATTACCCGAATATCAGAATCAATTGTACATAAATGTTTCTGTAAAAAGTGTTGCAGTCGGCTGGAGAAAGAATGCTGATGTTCTATCCATATAAAGCACGAAAAAAGAAAGTGTAGTACCTGTGTTGATACCAATAAGTTTATATAAACTGGAACCTATATTATTAGTAAGTAAAAACATGTAATCCCGTTTTCTATGGGGGATAGAGTCATGTACGTCAAACGAAAACAACGAATCATCCTAGGAGTCTCGCTACTGGTCATCGCCTGTCTGCTCGCTACCGGGGTCTACGTGTACCTCGAGTACTATGCAACGCAGAAAGAAACACCGGTCAAGCAACAACCCATAGGCTTAATTGACGACCGCATCAGTCCCCTGGAGAACCAAGCGGTCGTCTTGGAAGTCTTACGCATGAGACACCGGGGTCTCATGGAGAAACTACTGACCACAGGGAACTCATGGAAAAACAAACCTCTGTTTTACTTCATCACCAACATGGATGGATTAGAGTACGTCAGCAAAGACGTCACGCAGCATGGACGGACCACAGAAGTATTCTTTAACAGCTGGGACACCATGTTTGAGGAAAACAAAATCATGAAGAACTGCGAGGAGGAACAAGAGACTTCCCAGGTGACCCTCACCATCGTAGAACGGGTGTCCTCAGGGTTACTTGGACGAAGAACCAGTGATGTAGAGCAGGAATCTATTACCGTCACCTACGACTACCGC
>JAFGML010000006.1 GCA_016927555.1 Thermoplasmatota archaeon | reverse complement strand
GTCACCGCTGCAGACCAAGAGGCAACAGCCACGGGAACCGTGCTGCTGTTCTTTGTGCTGAATGTCGCCTAAGACATTCACCCCTCTCTTTTTTTTTATTTTTTTAAAAAAAAAAATACTTTTCTACAAGGTTGAGTCAACGGAACAGACAAAAAAAGACAGACGTTGTTTGTGGGTTACATGATGCGTTCGATCATCTCAAGGACAAACCCGCTGTCGTCAATGACGTACCGAGCGATCCCTATCTTCTTGGCGTAGTTGCGCATTTTCTTCACAGACAAGTACCGCTCAAACGACGAGCCTTTCTGAATCACATCCAGCTCCAGGACCGCGTCCGCCAGGCCTTCCATCTTCCGTTCGAAGAGTTCCCCATGCACCCCTTTGGTCATCACAATGAGCAGTGCTCCTTTGTTCTTGAGGTTGTTGACCTTCGCGGCGTACACAGTCTTCAGCACGTTTTCCTGACCGTACTGGCTGAGGAAGAAATCTAAGGAGTTGATGATAATGGTTTTCTTCTCACCAATCTCCTTTGTCCGGTTGGAGACTATCGCCAGGAAATCCTCTTCGCTGGTGACTGTTGATGGTATCGCGGTGGACCCGATCTCTATGAGCTCTTTGAGCTTCATCTTTGAGCGCTGCTCGTAGATGCTGACACGCTTTTGCTCCCCTTTCAGCACGTTGGAGTAGTACTTCTCTGAGATGTCCAC
The DNA here is from genome assembly GCA_016927555.1 of Thermoplasmatota archaeon. GTDB lineage: Archaea > Thermoplasmatota > E2 > DHVEG-1 > DHVEG-1 > SM1-50. Next base: position 4,796 of record JAFGML010000006.1, on the reverse strand, counting down.
GAAATCGATGTTCGGGATTTGCCATTTGAATCGGCGCATGGTGTCTAAAATCTCGTCTTTCGTTTCCTCAGTGGTGATGTAGGTGACCTCTCCGCTGGCAGCGATTTGTTTGACCAGGATTTCCGTGCTACTCCCAGGGCTGCCGAGAAGAACCACCGTGAACCCGCAGGGGATTCCTCCTTCGAGCAACCGGTCGAGCTTGTCGATGCCTGTGCGGATGAACCCTTCTTTTTCTTCGACGTTTGAATCGATGAAGACATCTCGTCCCATTTTCTCAATTGCCATTGTCCTCTTCCGATGTCGTGAGCAGGTGTTTTACTCGTTCACGTTCCCATTTATCTCTCATGGTTGCAAAGGTTTTCAACGTGAACTCTGGATACAGTGTCGCTTTGTGTTCACTGAGGACCAGTTCCCCTTTGGGAAACGCGCTGAGGAAGAGGCCTCGCATCAGCCCGTAGTGAAACAGCGATGCCACCGTGCTGTGTTCGGGGAGGTGTGCCCGTGGATCCCGCCGCATAAACGTTGTTGCAGCATCAGGTGACACCTTGGTAAACGTAAACTCATGTCCGAGCGGTTTGAGGATTTCTTCTTCGATCTGCTGGACCCATTGCTGCATGGTCCAATCTGGTGGCTTCTGCTGTAGACGCTGGGCGAACAGCCCTCGGCCGAAGGCTTCACCGGTCTGAACCACCATCTCCGTGTTCCCATGGGTCTCCTGCAGTTTCTCTAAGGCGACCTGGAATGCACTCTCCCTCCATTTTTTCAGGTCTCTCTCGTCTTCTGAGCGATGTGTCACTCCTTTTTTGTTCATAACAGAGGGTTCCATAGTCCACATCCTCAGCTAGTCAATAAAAGAATCTCGCAGGACAATAATTTTATCGTTCAGCTGAATAATCTTGTTGGAGTCCATTTCCTCTTCGACTAGAATCGAGATGACATGGATGTTCTCTGACCTACTCCTGTTTAACAGCAGTGAGATGAACTCCCGAATGATTTCAGGGTCGTTGTAGATCATCAGTGCACTCAACGAGTCGATGACGATGTACTTCTCCGCATCTTTTTTTATCCCCTTGAAATTATGCAGAATCTCCAAAATGAGTTTTTCCAGCATCACCGGACTTTCGATGTAGATGCAGTTCTTGTACAAATCTGTGATGCCTGCTGCCCGGGAGATACAATCAATGAATCGAATGTTAGCAAACTGAGCACCCTCCTTAAACACCTTGGTGAGGTAATCAAAGGTTTTGCTCACGGACACAAACGTCCAGCTATCCTGTGTGTTCTTACACATCGAACTGAACACGGCCTCAAGCAGATCCTCGTGACGCGCCTCAGGGACCTGGATCCCCACAGAGTTGTTCACCCTGATTGCTGCTGCAACTCGTTCTCGGATGCCTTCAATAATAGCGTCTGCCATTTCTTTCACCTTCCTATCGCTTCAACAGCGATTCAAATTCAGTGGTTTTCAACAACGGGAGCAGTTCAATGCCTCGTTGCGCAGAGATGTTCAACGCAAACTTCGTCCGCGTGTGCGCACACCCTCGCATTTTAATCACCTGCAACGTCCGGATGAGATCGCCTTTCCTCTCAACATCTCCTAAGAAGAGGATACCATCAGAGATGAACTCCTCGATCTCATACTGTGAGAACTTAAACGTCCGCGGCGGCACCTCAGACGTCAACAGGGTCGTACAGTTCATCACCGCCAGCGACGTCCCGAGTTTAAAGATGAAATCCCGGATCATCTCCCGTGTCTGCAGCCGGTAGCACAGCGCGGTAATAGAATCCATCACCAGCCGTTTCACATCCAGCTCATCAGCAATGTCCTTCAGGATATCCAGCAAGGCACCCGCGTCCTCCACGGTGTACTTCTCCGTGTCTAACCCCAGACGCTCACTAATAATACGTAGATCAATGATGTTGACCATCCCTGACTCGATGAGTTTCTTATCGTAGAAGGCGAATCCCTCCAGGTTCTTCGTCAGTTTAAACAACGGCTCGGTGATCGTGAAGAACACCCCGCGCTCACCCTTGCGTGCCCCGTTGAATAGAAACTGCATGCACAACGTGGTTTTCCCAGACCCACTGCACCCGGTGACCAGCACGGTGCTCCCTAATGGAATGCCCCCATCCATTTTCAAATCTAACTCATCAATACCAGTGCTACACACTTCTTTTTTAATTGGCATACTCTTATCTCCTCATGCTTCATGTATTAGAGTGTATCTCTCAACCATGTGATATACATTCGTGTCATATAAATATTAAGGTGCACCTCCTCTTGTTTTTATTGTTCATCGCAAACTACAAGAACAAGGAGGTATTCTCAGCAAAGGCAGTGCTGTCACCTCAGGGGTTTTCATGACGATTCAGTGTCTGAAATGTCGCAAACCATCCATCACCTTCATTCGGTATAGCGGTGCGCATCTCTGCAGAACACACGTCATCGAGTTCGTTGAACGGCGGGTGAAAAAGGATGTGAAAAAACAGGGGTCAGTCTCCAAGGACGCGACCCTTGGTGTTGCGATTTCTGGTGGCAAAGACAGCACGGTGGCATTGCACCTCGTCTCTGAGATTTTCGGACCCCGGCCACAGCTCACCATACATGCAATCACTGTCGATGAAGGCATCCAGGGGTACCGGGACAGGAGTATTCCTGTCGCGCAGAAGCACTGTAAGCACCTCGGCATCGAGCACCATCTCATCTCCTTCAAGGAGGCTATAGGAAAAACCATGGATGAGATCTCCACTGTACGGGGAGACCTTGGAGAGTGCAGCTACTGTGGTGTGTTCCGTCGGTTCTGTCTGAACACGAAGGCAAAGGAGCTGGGTGTCGACCACTTGATCACTGGGCATAACCTGAATGATGTGGCACAGTCGATTCTGATGAATTTTACGAATGGTGACATGCAGAAGCTCGCCCGTCTTGGACCACACAAGCGAATTCAACCTGGTCTGATCCCACGGTTGATGCCCTTACGGACCATCCCAGAAAATGAAGTCATGTTGTACGCGTACGTGAAGCACATTGAGTTTCATAACGCCGAATGTCCGTATGCAGTCCGTGCGTTACGCGGTGTGTACCGGGACATCATCGATGTGCTTGAGGACAACACGCCAGGGACGCGCCATAGCATCCTGAACAGCTACGAGAGCATCAAAGACTTGTTACAGCAGCAGTATCCACCCACGTCACTGAACCAGTGTCCCTCGTGTGGCGAACCCACCTCGCAGGCTGTCTGTAAAACCTGTGTGTTGAAACAGAAGATTTTCTAGGGAGCAGGTTCTTTCTGTACGTCAACGATGAGAGTGCAGAGGCTCCCTAAGCGTGCTTCGAGGAGGTCTCCTTCCTTGAGCTCCCCGACGCCCTCTGGTGTGCCTGTGAGGATGAGATCCCCGCGCTCAAGCGTCATGATCGCTGAGATGAACGAGATGATGCGCTCAAGGGAGTAGATCATCTGGGACGTGTTCGCCTTCTGTTTTATCATCTGATTGATGCGGAGTTCAAGGTCAAGGTCCTGCGGGTCTGCCACCTGCTCTTTTCGTACGACAGCGCTGATGGGAGCAAAGGTGTCAAAGCCTTTTGCTATCGTCCAGGGCCAGCCGTTCTTTTTTGCCGTGGATTGGATATCCCGTGCGGTGATGTCCAGGGCGACCAGATACCCTAACACATGGTCCATCGCCTGTGCTTCAGGGATGTGTCTCCCTTTTTTTCCTATCACAACACCGAGCTCAACCTCGTGGTGTAAGCAGCGGGACTGTGATGGAATGAGAATGGTGCCGCCAGTGAAAATCACGGAGCTTGCTGGCTTCAGGAAGAGCAAGGGATCCTCGGTGACCACCGTCTGCATCTCTCTGGCGTGCTCCGTGTACGTCCGGGCGAGACAGATGAGTTTACCAATCGTAACATCCATTGGTTGCTTCACGAACTGATACTGTGTCATATGCGAAGGGCAATACCACGCAGTCGTTTAAACATTGTTGTACCAGAGGTTGTCTCCTCTTCTTGATGCGTGATACGAAGTATTATAACACCTTTTCTTCATTACACTCACAACCAGTGAGGTGAGCTATGAATCGAACGTTAATCGTCCTTGGAGTGGGGGTCTGGGCGGTCATGCTTCTCTTACGGTTCGTTTTATTTGGAGACATCAAGACTGCTGACCCTGATAACATATTGCTGTTAAACATCATTGAGATCGCTGCCTTCATCATCACGGTGGTCGGCATCATCAAGAAAGACTTTTAAAGCCTCTCCGCCATCATTTTTTTTTCCTTTTTTATGTAGCAAATTCCCTTGTGGTAAGAAGTGTACGGAAGCTGGGTATCACGTGTACAATAACGGCTTTATAGCGTTGGCTACAGAATGGTAGTTGTGGTGATACGTGATGAACCCGTTGTTTATTAAGGCGTTGAAAAAAGGTTTTGATATGTCAAAGGAAGATGCAGCAGCTCTTGCTTCCACTGTTCAGAAAGCATTCAAAGGGCGCAAGGAAGTCGAAGATATGTCCCTGGACAAGGATGTGCGGTCGATTTTCTACGATTTACATCAGAAGAACCTGCTGATGCTCCGGCGTGAGGAGGTCAAGGAGAACGGCAAGTTCATCAGGAAGTACTACTGGTCGTTTAACAGCGATGGGATCCGTGTAGAGGCATACCGCAAACCCCTTGAAGAAGAACCCTATGAGATTTACCGGAAGATCCCACAGAACGCCTGGCTGGTTCGGTCACAGAACACTTAAGTCCTCTAACCAACCTTTTTTTTTTTTTTTTTTTTTTTTTTTTTTTTTTTCTCC
>JAFGML010000032.1 GCA_016927555.1 Thermoplasmatota archaeon | reverse complement strand
CTGAGGGGGAGATTCGAACTCCCGCTCCCCTTGCGGAGAACCGGCTCTCAAGGCCGGCGCGTTGAACCGAGCTTTGCTACCTCAGCAACATATCATCTAATGCAATGGTAAACACAATTCCTTATAAAAAGAGTTGTTCCTGTGCGTTTCTCACTTATGATTTTAACACGATTTCTATGTGAACGCCATCAGGAACCTGTATTCTCATCAGCTGCCGAAGCGCACGGTCACTGGCATCTAAGTCAATGAGTCGCTTGTGAATCCTCATCTCCCAGTGGTCAATGGTCTCGGTTCCCTCACCATCCGGTGATTTCCTGCACGGGACACGCAGTCGTTTCGTTGGCATCGGCACAGGTCCTCGCAGGGCGACACCGGTGCGCTCTGCAATCATCTTTATTTGCGTACACACTTCCTCAAGCTTGGTTGATTCCGTGCTGGTCAATGATATCCGTGCTTTCTGCGCTGGCATACTCGGTCGCCCCTACTATTTTTAATCCTAAAAAAAAATGAAGAAAAGAAGAGAGGTGGTTTACTTCACCGCCTCGACTTCTAAACAGACACCAGCGGCAACCGTCTGCCCCATGTCACGGATAGCGAATCGCCCAAGCTGTGGAATCTTCTTGGAGGATTCAATGACCATCGGACGGGTGGGGATGATCTTGACGATCGCAGCGTCACCTGTTTTGATGAAGTCTGGGTTCTCCTCTTTGACTTGCCCGGTTTTCGGGTCCAGTTTCTTTTGTATCTCTTCGAATCGGCAGGCCACTTGGGCCGTGTAGCAGTGAAACACTGGCGTGTACCCTTTCGTGATGACGGAGGGATGGTTCAACACCATGATCTGTGCGATGAAGGACTTGGCGACGGTCGGTGGATCATTGGATGGTCCTGCGACGTCACCTCGCTTAATGTCTCCTTTGTTCAGTCCACGGACGTTCACACCGATGTTGTCACCGGGTAATGCTTCGTTGATGGTCTCATGGTGCATCTCAATGGTCTTGACTTCGCCGGTGACCCCACCAGGTTTCATACTGGGTTTAAAGACCAATGTTTGCCCTGGTTTCATGACACCACATTCGACCTTTCCAACAGGGACTGTGCCGACACCTTTAATGGTGTAGACGTCCTGGATGGGCCATCGCAGTGGAAGCTGTGTTGGTTTCTCAGGAAGCGTGAACTTATCGATAGCTTTCAGAATGGGATCTCCTGTCCACCAGTCGAGCTTCCTTTTCTCTTTGATGTTGTCTCCCTCAAACGCAGAGACAGGGACGAACTGGAGTTGCTCGTCTTTGTACCCGACGCTCTTCGCAAGGGTATGCACATCATTTTTAACAGTCTCATAGCGGGCTTTGTCGTAGGGTGGCGTGGTCGCATCCATCTGGTTAATCGCCACAATCATCTGTTTCACACCAAGGGTCCGAGCAAGGAACATGTGCTCTTTCGTCTGAGCCATCACACCATGCTGTGCAGCGACAACAAGGATGGCGGCATCCGCCTGTGATGTCCCGGTAATCATGTTTTTCACGAAATCACGGTGACCAGGAGCATCAATGATCGTGATGTAGTACTTATCCGTGTCAAAGCGCTTGTGTGCAACGTCTATGGTGACTCCGCGTTCTCGCTCTTCTTTCAACTGGTCGAAAATCCAAGCCAGAGCAAAACTCTCTTTTCCCTTTGCTTTTGCTTCTTCTTTGAACTTCTCTACCATGTGTGCAGGGAATTGTCCAGTGTCAAGCAAGATTCTTCCGACGAGGGTGGATTTCCCGTGATCGACGTGACCAATAATCACTAAATTTAGATGCGGTTTTTCAGCCATACTTTTACCTCCATGGGTCTACATTTCAATTCAGTATTTATGTTTTCCTATCTCATTGTATCCTGGATAGGTTTGATAGCGTATAGCCTTCTTATTTATAAGGTTTATCTTGAAGACAGGAGAAAATGAAAACGTGGAAAATATTATGAGAATGGACTCATGGCTGCTTCTGAAGTTGTGCGATAGTGTCTCTTGTCTTTTGGAGAAACGTTGTCGTTAACTCGTGCAGGACGGTTTCATTGTCCGCTTCAGCGGTCAGCCGGATGATAGGGCTGGTGTTGGAAGGACGAATCAGTACCCATCCCTTGGGGAACGACACACGGATGCCGTCTAAGGTGTTGACCTGCGAATACTCTTGTGAGAGTGTTTCTTTCAGCTGGTTGACAACAGCAAACTTCAGCTCATCTGCACATTCGATTTCCTCTTTTTTCGTCGGATACTGTGGAATCTGCATCACCAGCTCATGCAGGGATGCTTGTGTGGTATCGAGGATTTCTGCGATTTTCAGAGGAACAACCAGCGCATCATCGAAGGCGACATAATGAGGTAAAAGGAGATGGCCGGATGATTCAATGCCAAGGGGCGCATGCTCTTGTTTTGCCTCAAGGGTTAAGAAGGTATGTCCCACAGGGATTTGCTTGATTCGATAGCCGAGTGGCTCAAGTTGTTCTTTGACCGACTTGGAGCATTCGACGTTGACGATCACCGTGCCTTTCTTCTCCTTAAAACCATGCTTCCCGAGGAGAATCCCAGTCTGATCTGCTGAGAGTACCATCCCGGTGTTATCCACAATGACGGCACGGTCACCATCACCATCAAAGGCGACACCAAAATCACAGCGATGCTTCTTCACGATGTCAACGAGCGCGGTCAGGTTCTTTGGTTTTGGATCAGACGGTCGTTTGGAAAACTTCGGATCTGGTTCGCAGAATAGCGGGACTGTGTGTAACCCCAGTGCAGAAAAAATCTCAGGTGCAGACAGCGTCATGCTTGCACCGCCGCAGTCCAGGGCGACAGTCAGTTTTGTTGTATATTTGAACTGGGAGCAGAAGAACTCCCTGTATCCTGCTCGTGCGTCAACCTCATGGACTTGCCCGATGTGGTCCCAGGGTACACGCTCGCTGCTGTCTGTGAGTACGTAATCCCGGATGGCCATGAGTTGGTCTTCTGGCAGTCCTATGCCATCCCCGAAGTAGAATTTCACGCCGTTCCATTCAGGTGGCAGGTGACTTGCAGTGATAAAACCAATCAGATCAACAGAGGATTGACTCCCGGTATACAATGTTTGACCAAAGGATGTCATCCCGGTATGGATCACATGGACGCCACTGGCAGTGACCCCAGCGATGAACGCATGGATTAACGGTGGGCTGGATTGGCGGATGTCGCTACCAACCGCAACACGGGTCCCCTTCAGGTTCTTTTTGACGTAGGTGCCTGCTGCACGTCCGATGTGGTAGAACACCTCTGGGGAGATGTCCTTGTTGTACAAGCCCCTGATGTCATATGCCCGAAAGATATGGGTGGAAATAGTGCTGCTCATTGTAGCAGGCATAAGTTGCCTGTTATAAAAACATGAGCACACACCAGACAGGGTTACTCTCCGATGACGTTGCCGATTTGTTTCTGGGGGTACCCCGCAGGGATAGGCTGATGCCAGACCATGGTGTTCTCAAGGATGGTGCCCTCTGGCAGTGTTTCGTTATCGCCAACAGCGACGTTCTTGAGGTTACAGCCGTCACCTATCTCACAGTGCTCCCCAAGGACGCAGTTGTCTACGGAGACATGCTTGCCTATCCGGGCCGAATCGAAGATCACGCTTGAGATAATCGTGGACTGCGCGCCAATATGGACCTTCTGCCCCACGCAGGACCTACGCAGGGTACCGTGGATGGTGCAATCCTCTCCAGTGAGAAACGGTTTCTTGTGCTGTTCTAGTAAGAAGGTATGGACATGAATGTAGCTGCTGATTCTGCCAACGTCGATCCAATGTCCCTTGAATTGATACCCATAGAACCGGTCGGTGTTGTCGATGACCTGGGGGAAGATTTCTTTTTCCATGGAGACAAGCTTCCCTGGTTCGATGTAGTTGAGCACCTGTGGTTCGAGCAGATAGGCGCCAGCGTTGATGAGATTAGAAGGAGCGTCCTCTGGTTTTGGTTTTTCCACAAACTTGGTAATCTTCCCTTCGTCTGTGATGTCCACGACGCCAAACTCAGAGACATGCTCTACAGGCCACAGGGAAATCGTCGCAACTGCTTTCTTCTTGTCATGGTAGCGGATCATCTCTGCAAGGTTTGCGGAGCAGATGATGTCAGCGTTGAGCACAAAGAATCGACCAGTGATGAACTGGTCAGCGAACTTGACAGCCCCACCCGTGCCCAGTGGTTGTGGTTCTTCGTTGACAATGACGGTTTTGCCGCAGTCGTGGGAGCAGAAGAACTCCTCAATTTGGTCTCTCCGGTAATTGACTGCTAGGACTACGGTGTCCACCGCTTTCGGCAAGGTCTTCATTAAATGAAAAATCATTGGCTCATTCAGGATGGGAAGCAGGGATTTCGCCCTGGTGTACGTGAATGGCCGCAGCCGTGTGCCAAAGCCTCCTGAGAGGATGATAGCCTCCATGATACTCACCTAACGATGGATCTGGTAGTGAAACAGGTCCTCTGGTATTAAAGCGTTGGTATCGTGACGTGGTGAGGGAGTACCGAAACACATTTATATAGATAATATTATTATAATAATAGTTGTCTGAGGGAAGCTGTATGAAGCAAAAGACAAAAAAAATCATGGTCAGCACCGTATGTCTGTGTATACTCTTGTTCCTGACACCAGCTACAACCGCTGGGATATACCAACAACAAGCAGTCAAGAATCAACACACAAATCCAACACCAACCTCACAGTCTCAGTACTGGGGGCTCTTGTTCGCTGTGGGAGTGTACCTCAACGCACCTGACATGGATCGCCCGTCGATGCTGGACGCCTGCGATGCCTTGTATGACACGCTGCTTGATTCGCCAGAGTACTGGCAACCCAGCAACATCCATATGCTACAGGGGGGCCAATGTCTTCTGCAGACTCTGATAAAAGAGCTGCTCTGGTTACGAAAGAACGCCAAGAGCGAGGATTACGTCCTCGTGTACATCACCACGCATGGGAATCACTTGTATACGGCACAAGGTCTTCCCTGGGATTTACCACCGAAAGACGAGGTAGACGGATCCGATGAACTGCTGGTGATGTACAATGGCTTTGATCAGTGGTACGGCATCATCTGGGATGACGCGCTGAACTTCTTCCTCAGCCTCATCAAGTGCAAAGGACTCTGCCTGGTTGTGGACAGCTGCTACAGCGGTGGGTTCAATGATCCACCGATGATGACTGCAAGGGATCACTATGTGTTCACAGCACAAACGTTCACTGATGGATTTTCCCAGGAGATGGCAGGGCAGGGACGTGTGGTGTTGATGTCCTCAGAGGAAAACACGGTCTCATTCGGGTCGTACTTCACTGAATTTCTCATTGAAGGGTTCTCCGGAGGGGGAGACGCCAATGGAAATAATGATGGCATCAATTCCGCTGAGGAATCGTTTGCATTTGCAAAGCCATGGACAGAGTTGTGGGTGTACCTCATGACTGGCCATGAGCAACATCCCACCATCTATGACCAGTACCCTGGGGAGCTCCCCGTCACAACATCATAAGCTGGACCACTGAAACATTTAAAAGGCAGTAGAAAATCTGGTTGTCCTGCGACGAGAGGCAGACTGGTTACTGCTGGGCTCGTGGTCTAGTTGGTTATGACGTCTCCCTGACACGGAGGAGGTCTTGAGTTCGAATCTCAACGAGCCCACTCTTCTTTTTGTGGTGAAAAAAATAAGAGGTAGCACCCGAGTTTCATTTATGACGGAAGACCTCTTTCCGTCATAGGGTCTGAGTCTCTGGTGAACCCTTTTTCGTCACGGGGATGACCCCTGCCATTTGCTCAGCAATGACATTGGTGATCGACGTGTGCGGGTCGATGACGTACTTGGTGTTGCTCTGCAGTGAGAATTGAACCGTCTCCAGCTTCTTATACATCTGCGCTTCATCCTTAAAATATTTTTGAATCGCAGTGTTCACCTTCTCTATTTTTTCTGCCTCCGCTTCCGCGACTTTGACGATCGCTAGTGCTCTCCCCTCTGCTTCTAAGATCGCTGCCTGCTTCAACCCCTCCGCCTTCTTAATCTCAGCTCGACGCAGACCATCCGCTTGGGTCTCCGCTGCGGTCGCATAATCAATAGCGGCCTGCTTCTCATTCTCTGCTTTCACCACCTTGTTCATCGTATCCTGCACATCCTTCGGCGGGTCAATCTCTTTCAGTTCAGTACGAACGACCTCAATGCCCCAGTTCGCGGTTTCACTCCGCAAGGTGCTCATCAGCTCATTGTTGATTCTGTTCCTATCACTGTTTGCCTCGTTGAGGTTAAGCGTCCCAATGATGTTTCGAAGCGTCGTTCGCGCGAGGTTCACGATTTGATACTTATAATCAAATACGTTGTATTGAGATGCCTTCACTGACTCTTCATCCTGCTTCACTTTAAAGTACACCTGCGCATCGACCTGCGCATTGAGCTTATCTTTTGTAATGATGGTTTGTGGCTCTGCATTGACCATCATCTCAGTGATGTTCACTTTTATCAATCGTTCGACGACAGGGATAATCCACGCAAAACCAGGGTGTCGAAAACGACTGTACTTCCCTAATCGTTCAACAAGTGCCCTCTGTGTCGGTCGTACGATTCGTATACCCATCGAAAAAAACCATATCAACACGATAATCAGGAGCGCCCAGCCTATCATTCCAATCAAATCCATTAACCCACCTCAGAGACGATATCGCATGATCGACTATTAAAGACCTTTTACCCAGCATATTCAACACATGCAAAGGTGGACTGCAGGGAACTTTCTCTTCAGTATACCGCCTCGTGTTACCTTCACCCACCACCACATGATGTGAGGCACAGCTTCATATCGCTTAGTAGCAGAACATTGAAATATCATTTTCTCTTTTCACGGGGCCGTGAATGCCACAACAACAAAGGAGACGCTGAGTTCCTCCGAATCGCTACCTCTGCAGACAAAGGGAGTACAAGCCCTGCTTGGAGACCCGAAGAAAGCGATCATCAAATTATCATGGCCGATGATCGTGGCGATGTCTGTGCAGACGCTGTATAACCTGGTGGATGCCATCTGGGTGTCAGGTCTGGGAGCAGATGCACTCGCAGCAGTGGGCTTTGTGTTCCCACTCCTCTTCATGGGAATCGCGATTGCCACCGGCTTGGGCATTGGTGGGGGCGCGGCGATCTCGCGGCGCATAGGGGCTCGTGACAAAACAGGCGCAGATTCGGCAGCGGTCCACACCCTACTCGCAACGGTTGTGCTCGCAGTCCTGTACACAATCCCCTTGTTTCTCTTCACAGAAGATATCTTCCAACTCATCGGTGCTGGACGGACCACAGCGACAGCCACGCTGTATGCACGCATTATGTACTCCGCGTCCATTGTCACCTTCTTCTCTTTTGTCGCCAACGCCATCCTCCGCTCAGAAGGAGATGCGAAACGTGCCATGGTGGCGATGGTGCTCGGTGGAATCCTGAATGTCATTTTAGATCCCATCTTCATTTACGTGTTGCAGCTTGGCGTCCCTGGCGCAGCCTGGGCCTCAGTCGTCTCCATGATCGTCTCAGCAAGCCTGCTGTTCTACTGGCTATTCCACAAAAAAGACACGTATGTCGCCTTCCACTTCCGTGGCTTCCGGTTCAACAGACACATCATGAAAGATATCTTGATCGTCGGTCTGCCGGCATCGGTGATGCAGCTCTCAATGTCGATTATGATGTTTTTGATGAATGTCATCATTGGACGTGTGGGAGGCATCGATGCTATTGCGGTGTTCGCTGCAGGCTGGCGTGTCGCTACGATGGCATCGATGCCGATGCTAGGGATGGCGACAGCGGTAGTCTCAGTCACAGGCGCCGCATACGGTGCTCGTGCTTACACCAAACTGAACACAGCGTACATATACGCAGTAAAAATAGGTTTGGTACTGGAATCAGGAATCGCGGTAGCAACCTTCCTCTCTGCCCCACTCATTACCGCGGCGTTTACACAATCGGCAGACACCGCTAGAATAGGAGACGATATCACGACGTTTCTGAGAATCATCTGTGTCTTCTACCCAGCCACTGCCTTTGGCATCCTGTCCTCAGCGGTATTCCAAGGCGTAGGAAAAGGCATCTATTCGTTGCTCACGACGGTCTTTCGGACCATAGTCTTGATTCTGCCGTTAGCCTGGGTGTTTTCCACAGTGCTTGAGTTCGGTCTTGTGGGGGCGTGGTGGGGCCTGGTGACTGCCAATATCATCGGAGGACTGATTTCCTTTACCTGGGTTACACTGCACATCAGAGGGTTGCTAAAAAAACCACTCCCACCTGCATGATAACTCTTATATGACCTTAGAGGAATGTCCTACCCGGTGATGAACGAACCTTTTCTGAACCCAGAGGGGTGATGATGAAGATCTTGAGTACTGAAAAAAAAAAGATGGCGTCAGATATGCTGCTGCAGCATATCTGCTACTTTTTCTAACAAGTGCTCATCTGCTGGATCGAATGCAGCGGGACGATCGGAGTCGATGTCTATCTCACCGATCACCACTCCGTCTCTCTTAATAGGAACAACAAGCTCTGAACGCGTAGAAAGAAAACAAGAGAGGTACCGATGGTCTTTGGAGACATCATCGACACGTTCTGTTCTTCCGCTGCGTGCAGCAGCACCACACACCCCTGCGCCGAGAGGGATCTGCGTGTGTTCCGTTGCCTGGGTGCCTCTCCAGGAACTAAGGATGAGATGGTCTCCTTTTACAAGGTAAATGCCGACCCAGGTGTACTTGTCGAATGCCTCATAGAGACAGGCAACAACTGCATCCAACCGCTCCGCAGGTGCCTTGGCGGTGAGGAGATGCTGTATTGTCTGTTCGATCTCGTGGTAGTGTACCATGGACATTTCACTTTTAATAGTCAAGTAAGCTGGTCTGGGAATTCTTCGGGCCAAGTGACACTGGTGTGTACTCCTCGTCTGATGGGAGTTCAATGGTCCCGTACTTCCCTCCGCCACCAGGGATGATGATGACTCTATGCTCGCGGAATGCATGGATGGCGTCAACGATTGCAGGGAGCGTGACCGGCGCAATCTTGTCGAGCTCAGCGTCCAGGAGGACCGAAATTTCTGAGCCAAACACGGTGATGAGCTCCTCCCAGCGTCTGCTCACGGTCTGGGTGAAGGGGGTGTGTTGACCGAGTGCTTTCGCAATAATTTCTGAGAGTGGGATGAGGTGCACGTACGGCGGACGATGGCCAGGATGGTGAGGGGTGTCGTACGTGGCAATCTCCCGGATGCGGTCCCGCACGCCTTTCTTGATTCGTTTCCCGCAGCTGCACTTCCATCGACGTCTGACCGCCTCTTCTAGCGAGTAGTGCGTGAAGCAGGAGATGCACGCGGTTTCGTTGTACTTTCCTTCCTGTGGTGGTAAACCGACGTTTAATACAGGTTTATTTCCGCCTCGACGGAGGATAGCTTTTTTTATCTCGTCGAAGGTGGCATCCTGGACCTCAAAGCGGGTAAACTCCCGAGCGATGCGCACAGGATGAGGGCTATGGCTATCAGAATTCGTCAAAAACGTGAGCCGATGTAGCTCCTGGATGGTATCAGCGTAATCGGTATCAGCGCTCAACCCAAGTTCCACAAAGCTGATGTAGGACGCAAGATCACCATAGCAGTGTTCAAGTGAGGAGTGGTACGCGTACATGGCGGTCCACGGGGTGAACGCATGGGCTGGGCCGATGAGCGCGTCAACATCTTTTGCGAGCGACGCAAGGGCAATGCCATCCAGATTGACATTGGGTCTGCCATCGGTCTCAAGGTTCTTTGAGTGTGGTGTGATGCGTGCTTTGAACTCCTCGACTGCTGAGAAACTAGGGAAAAACAGGAGATGGTGCACCCGGTGGTTGTCCTCCACTTCAGTGGTGAGGATGAACCGGGTCTTATTCATCTCCAGGGTACCATCATCGATTCGTTCACCTGTTCGTATTTCCTTCAACCAGTTTCCGTTGAGACAATCCCCTGTGGCCATGATCTGGATGCCCTTTCGAGGGGCCTCGAAAGCAAGTGCCTCGATCGTCATGCGATCACTAGTTGCCCCTGAGTACCGTGAATGAATGTGAAGATCTGCGTTGACTTGCATTGAACATTCCCCCTGTGTAGAATAGCACTACAGATGATTAGTTGGGTTTAATAGGTGTTTATTGTCTATTTCTTGTCCTCCGATGGCGGTACTGGTATAGGTTCTTTTTCCTCAAAGAAGGTCGCATGCGCGGACCATTCGATGAGACCTGCCATGAGCAGGATGATGCCTGCGAAGAGCAGGAGATAGATCCCTATCCCAAAGCCCCAGTGAAGGGACACAACTCCGCCTCCAGTACCAGCAATGGGAATGGTGGAGTCACCACTGAACGGAGAAGACGAAATCGCATTCATGGCACTCAGCATCTCAGCATTGTCCTGAAGGTCAGCAGGAGCCACCATCGGGATGATGGAACCAACCGCCATGATGAAAATGAGGATGAGGATGAACGGCACCAAGAGTCTGACCCCGCGGGTCATATATTTTTTCCCTAGCTTTTTGCTCTGTGAAATCCCGACAGTCGACAGGATGAGGAAGAGCAAACCGATGGCGATCAGAAGGTAGAACGGAACTGTGAATGCCCCCAGGGGCATCGGTCCTTCAGCATTGGGGAGACGAATCTGGATGCCGTTGAGTCCGTCGACGGTCAGCACTTGATACTCTCCTGTGCCTGCATACGAGGGAATGGAGATTGTCGCATTCACAGCGTACCAGGGGTACACCAGACCAAGGAGAGCAACGACGATAGCAACAATGCAGAGGATGTTGCCGATGCTCTTTGTGTTCATCCCATCGATGTACAGCAGGGAGAGTTTCCGTGGTCCAAGACCATGTTTTTTATAGCGTCGGTACATGAGAAGAATCACTATCGCGAGGGTAAGTGCAGTGAGAAGGACGAAGAGGAGCCCGAAATTGTACAACAGCCAGTCCAGGATGAAGAACGTCTCGTTTACTGCAGGTAACCCTGCCGCCCATGTAAACGGTTCCCACATGGCACCATTCTCCCGAAACATCGGTCCTTGTGGTCCTGCTTCACCCAGCAGAGAGGCTTCAACTGCTGCCCCGGCATCAGCACCAACCCAACCCCAGCGCCCCTGATACTCTAACCAAGGATGGGTGTTCACATCAAGAATTTCAACGGTGTAATCGGTAGGTTGCAGTACTCTTCCATTGCTCCCAACCGTGTCACTAGCCAATCCAAACTTCCCTGAGTAGGAGCGAAGGTAGTTCGCATGGCTGCCTCGCGCCACATAGATTTTCACATGGTCGCCTTCTTTCTCTACTTGATTCCATTGCGCGGACTGACCAGAGTAGTGCTGACTGACCATGACCTGTGAAGGTTGTCCACTCGAGAGGACAACCTGCACCATCTCCCAGTCGCCTTCATGTCGGTTGAGGTCACCAGCGTTAAACGCATAGAAGAACCAGTATTGGATGACATCATTTTCATTGTCAACATTGGCATAAACTGTGTATCCCAATCGTGCGAGCTCGCTTTGATAGCTCGTAATGATACCGGTATCACCTGCATCAACGGTCCCCCGCTGGTTATCCAGGTAATAATAAGCAGATGAATTATTTTGTAAAAGAGTTGCAGTAAGCGTGGTGAGAATAGGAGTTGAATCTCCTATTTGATAGAGATACGAGTTCTCAAGGGCATAGGAAACGTCAACGGGATAGCAGGTTTCACCGCTCTCAAAGTAGAGAATAGGCGCGAATTGTTCAGCGAGGTCTTGATCAGCCGCAGAGCTCTGGCCAACAAGACAGATGCCTACGAGTACGAGACTCATCCATACCAGTATGATTCGTTTAAGATCCATTATACGTCCTCCACCACCTCCGGATATCTCTGTGATTATTTAATGATTCTGAAATAGTCAAGATTAACAAGGGAAAAAGAGGGTTGTTTTTAGGAGGAGGGGTTCTATGATTTTATGAATTTCCAATGTTAAGTATTATACTTAACAAAGATAATTTTCTATTATAACTAGGGAAAGATTTGATTTGAAATTATTAAGGTCTGCTCGATAGTAACCTTTATTAGGCTTTACTCCATATAAGACTCCTGTAAAGCTACCCTAGGAGAATGGGATAAAAACTCTGACAGTAGACAACCGGAACTAGTGTAGACTTTGTCACGAGGCGATCTCTATGAAAGCTAACAAAACAGTGCTTGAAAGCACGTACGATTCCGATAAAATTCAGGTGCTCGAAGGACTCGAATCCGTCCGTAAAAACCCTGGGATGTACATCGGCAGCACCGACATCAGAGGATTACACCACCTCATCTACGAAGTTGTTGATAACTCGGTTGATGAGGCGCTCGCAGGGTATTGTACAAAAGTACAAGTCGTCGTTGGAAAAAACAACACGGTGAGTGTCGCTGACAACGGGCGAGGCATCCCTGTTGACATCCATGAGAAGTACAAGAAACCAGGTGTGGAACTCGTCTTAACAACCTTGTATTCTGGTGGGAAGTTCGACGGGCAAGCCTACAAAGTCTCAGGAGGACTGCATGGGGTTGGCGTCTCCTGCGTCAATGCACTCTCAAAGTGGCTTGAGGTAAAAGTACGTAGGAATGGAAAAGAGTACCAGCAGCGCTATGAACAAGGGAAGACAGCAAGTGCATTGAAGGTCATCGGCAAGGCAAAAGACACAGGGACCACCGTGACGTTTCTCCCTGACAAAGAGATTTTTGAGACCATGGATTTTGACTATGACACCATCGCGACACGCCTGCGTGAAATGGCATTCTTGAACGCTGGTTTACAGATCGAAGTCACCGATGAACGCTCAGGGAAGCATGAGAGCTTCCGGTATGACGGCGGGGTCAGTGAGTTTGTGCTCCACATCAACAAGAATAAGACGCCGCTGCATCCCAAACCTGTTTACCTTCAGGGGGAAAAAGACGGGGTGCAGGTGGAAGTCGCCCTGCAGTACACAGATGGGTACACAGAGAACATCTACAGCTTTGCCAACAATATCAACACTATGGAAGGGGGTACGCATCTCGTCGGATTCAAAGGCGCGTTAACACGGGTGTTGAATGACTATGGGCGGAAGAACAAGCTGTTCGATGAGAGTTTCAGTCTCAGTGGAGAGGATTCCCGTGAGGGAATCACCGCCATCATCTCAGTCAAGGTGAGAAAACCACAATTCGAGGGACAGACGAAATCAAAGCTAGGGAACTCTGAGGTACGTGGGATCGTGGAGAGCACGGTGGGTGAGAAGCTCTCTGAGTTCTTTGAGGAGAACCCTCCAGTTGCGCATACTATCATTGACAAAGCAGTGTTGTCCAGCAAGGCGCGTGAGGCGGCACGGAAGGCACGTGAGCTGACACGTCGGAAAGGGCTGCTGGAGTCCTCAGCGTTGCCAGGGAAGCTTGCAGACTGCTCGAGTCGTGACCCAAGCCAGTCAGAATTATATCTTGTGGAGGGGGATTCTGCGGGTGGCTCGGCGAAGCAAGCCCGCGATAAGGAATTCCAGGCGATTCTCCCTCTGCGTGGAAAGATCCTGAACGTGGAGAAGGCACGGATGGATAAGATCCTCAAATCAGAGGAGATTCTTCATTTGATCACCGCAGTTGGCACCGGTGTTGCCGAGGAGTTCAACATCGAGAACGCCCGGTATCATCGGATTATCCTGATGACGGATGCTGATGTCGACGGTGAGCATATTCGCACCTTACTGTTAACTTTCTTCTTCCGGTACATGCGGCCGCTCATCGAGAAAGGCTACTTGTACATTGCTCAACCCCCCTTGTACAAATTAACGAGAGGGAAGGCTGTCGAGTACGCCTACTCTGATCAGGAGCGACTGCAGAAGACAAAGCAGCTTGGGGAAACCGGACTGAGCATCCAACGGTACAAGGGTCTGGGGGAGATGAACCCACATCAGCTCTGGGAGACGACCATGGATCCTAACGCCCGCGTGATGTTGCAAGTCACCATCGAGAACGCTGTGGAGGCTGATGAGCTGTTCACGATTCTGATGGGAGAGGCTGTTGAGCCACGGAAGGTCTTCATTGAACAACATGCCAAAGAGGTCGTGAACCTGGATATCTGAGGGTGAGAGAACATGGATGAGGCAATCAAGAAGAACGATCAACCACGTGATATTAACGAGGAGATGAAACGCGCATTCATTGATTATTCCATGAGTGTGATCATGAGCCGGGCGTTGCCTGACATCAGGGACGGGCTCAAGCCAGTGCATCGACGCATCCTGCATGCGATGAACGAGATGGGCATGGGCTATGAGAAATCCTATAAGAAATCAGCCCGTGTGGTCGGAGAAGTCCTTGGGAAGTACCATCCGCATGGTGATCAGGCGGTGTACGATTCTCTGGTACGTATGGCCCAGGAGTTTTCCTTACGGTACCCACTGATCGCAGGCCAGGGGAACTTCGGCTCTGTTGACGGGGATTCGGCTGCTGCTATGAGATATTGTATTACAGGGGATGCTCTGGTGCTGACTGACCAAGGCTTCATGAACATCAAAGATATCGCACCAGAGGAAGAAACCGATATCGATATCCATATTGTCAATTATCAGAATCGTGAGACACGTGCATCGAAGTTTTTCAACTCAGGAAAACATCCGACAATACATCTGAAAACAGTGCAAGGGTACGAACTCGAAGGATCGTATAACCACCCGGTGATTACCTGGGTGCATGACCACGGCGTTCCGCACCTGAAATGGAAGATGCTTTCAGAGATAACAAAGAAAGATTACATTGTCTTAACTAGAAACTCCCACTACTTTTCTAAACGCAATATCTCTTTACAGCAATACCATCCTTCGGTGAAGAAGAGAGCAAAACATTTCACTCTACCGATACACATGAATGAAGAGCTTGCGTTCCTCCTCGGCGCATTGGTATCGGAGGGGAGTTTTCATCAGAAACAAATACTCTACAATAATCTCAATAAGGAGTATTATTTGCAGGTAAAAAACGCTATCCTCCATCAATTCCCCGGCATCAACCTCTATGAACGCAAGTTACCGAACTGCCACTGCAATGAGCTCAGTATTTACTATTCACATGTTGTCGAATTTCTTAAAAATATAGGTTTGACTCAAGTAACATCTGAGCGGAAGGAAATACCGTTTACCGTGCTTCTCTCAACTCGCGAGTGTATCGCTAGCTTCCTCCGTGGCCTCTTTGAAGGTGATGGATCAGTCTCCTATAAAGTTGATAGACGCCATGGTGGTAAATCCATCGAATTAACCTACCTTTCAAAGAGTAAGAGTCTCATTCAACAACTTAAAACAGTACTTCTCAACTTTGGAATCATCTCGACATTACCATATAAGGATAAACGATGCCCCTGCTACAAACTCATTATCTCTGATGTCAGCAACATAAGAAAATTCCATGATGCGATTGGATTTTCGAGCTCGAAAAAACAAAAACGATTAGCACGGGTGATAACACTGAATACAACGCGGATGAGTAAAAATGACTTCATCCCCTATCTTTCCAACTATTTACGTTCTAAATACAACGATCCCTTGTTCCACCGGCACAATTATGATCGGTACAACACCCTACGAAGAAATTATCGTCTGTTATTGAAGAAACTTGATGTCTCTGACAAAGAACTCATTGACGACATTCTTCGCTCTGAGTATTTCTTTAATCAGGTGTACGAAATCGAACCAACGAGCGAAGAGAAAACAGTCTATTCCCTTCGGGTTGATAGCCCCTGCCATTCCTATGTCGCAAACGGATTCATCAACCATAACACTGAAGCAAAGATGGCGAAAATCTCCAAGCTGATGTTACAGGATATCGAAAAAGAAACCGTGGAGTGGCGTGATAACTTCGACGGCACCCTCAAAGAACCAGAGGTGCTGCCCGCGGTGCTCCCGAATCTCTTGGTGAACGGCTCGTCAGGTATCGCTGTCGGCATGGCGACGAACATGGCGCCCCATAATCTGACTGAGGTCATCGATGGATTGATCCGAGTAATTGACACACCGGAAGTGTCCACCACTGAGTTAATGGAGACGATCAAAGGCCCTGATTTTCCCACAGGGGGTATCATCTGTGGCCGTGGTGGGATCCTCTCGGCGTACACCACGGGACGCGGCTCGGTGGTCGTCCGGGCAAAAACATCTATTGAGGAAGGGGAGCAGAAGGACAAGATCATTGTCAATGAGCTGCCCTATCAGGTGAACAAGTCCGTGCTGCTGCAGACCATCGCTGAGCTGGTGAAGGAGAAGAAAATCGAAGGCATCGCCGATCTTCGCGATGAGTCTGACCGCAGAGGCATGCGTATCGTCATCGAGCTGAAACGTGACGCGATCACTGATGTAGTGTTGAACCAGTTGTTTGAGCATACGGAGCTGCAGTCGTCGTTTGGGGTGCTGAACCTCGCGATCGTCAAAGGCGAGCCGAAGATCCTCACCCTCAAAGAGATCCTGCAGCATTTCATCGAGTATCGTGTGGAAATCATCACCCGACGGACTACGTATGACCTTCGGAAGGCAAAGGAGAAAATACACATCCTTGAAGGCCTCATGATCGCGTTGAAAAACATCGATGAGGTCATCAAGATCATCAGGCACAGCAAGGACGTCGAGGAGGCGAAGAATGGTCTGATGAAGCGGTTCAAGCTCTCAGAACTGCAGGCCAAAGCCATCCTTGACATGCGGCTGCAGAAGCTCACTGGCATGGAGATCGAGGCGGTTGAAAAGGAGTACAAGGAGACCAAAGCGCTCATCGAGCTGCTGGAGGCGCTGCTTGCCGATCATCAGAAGATCCTTGCGGAGATCAAACGGGAGCTCCTGGAGATAAAAGAGAAGTTCGGTGATCCGCGACGCACTCAGATCGTCGAAGGTGAAGTCGGCATTGACATCGAGGATCTCATCCCGGTCCAGGAAGTCGTGGTGACGATCACCAAAGATGGGTACATCAAACGCATCCCAACGGAAACCTACCGCACGCAGCACCGCGGGGGAAAAGGACTCATCGGGGTGCGACCAAAAGAAGAAGACATCGTGGTGAACTCGTTCATCACCAGCACCCATGACTACCTGCTGTTCTTCACCACCCATGGACGGGTGTACTGGTTGAAGGCGTATAAGATCCCAGAGGGGGATCGGTACGCAAAGGGAAAAGCGATCATCAACCTGCTCCCCCGGCTGGAAGAAGGAGAGAAAATTGAGACCGCAGTACCAGTCCATGAGTTTGATGACCAACACTACCTGATTTTTGCCACCAAACAGGGCATCATCAAGAAAACCGTGCTCTCCGCGTACGGGAACATCCGGGTGAACGGTATCATCGCCCTGAAGCTTGAGGAGGATGATTCCTTAATTTCTGTGGAGCTCTCAGATGGAACAAAAACCGTGATGATCGCGACAGCAGGCGGTCAAGCCTGTCGGTTCAACGAAAAGGAGCTGCGCCCCATGGGGCGGGCGACCCGTGGAGTCATCGGCATCCGGTTGAAGAACAAGAAGGATTACGTGGTCGCCATGACGGTGGTGGAGATCACCGGGTCGTTGTTCACCATCACGGAGAACGGGTTTGGGAAACGTTCCCCCATCGATGAGTACCGGATGACCCACCGTGGGAGCAAAGGGGTACGGACGATTATCACGAACGAGCGGAACGGAAACGTGGTGTTCGTCAGCCAGGTCACCGATGACAATGAGTTGATCATTACGACAGAGCAGGGGATGACGGTACGTATTCCTGTGCGGGACATCAGGGAGCAGGGGCGGAACACCATGGGCGTCCGGATTATGCGGCTCAACGAGAACGATAAAGTTGTCTCTGTCACCAAGGTGCTCGCAGAGAATGGCCAAGAGGCATCTGCCGAGGAAGCGATAGAGGAGATGCCGATTGGTATGACTGAAAAAGAACCACTGGAAGAAGAACCAGGGGAACAGCAACAACCTGTTGAACCCATTGAAAAAGAGCCGGCACCTGCAGTAGCACTACAACCTGTGGTCAAACCAGCGCCGGTGAAGACACCGATGCGTACACCAGTGAAACCACAGAAAGTAAAGAAAGAGGCTCCCAAAAAGAAAACCATGGTGAAAGGAAAAACACTGATACGGAAAAAGACACGCCCCAAGCCAAAGCCCGTCACGGTCAAGAAAGGAGCCCCGAAGAAGAAAACAGTGAAGCCAATGAAACGGGTCCCGCCTCAGAAGATTAAGAAGAGGAAGGGACCATCAGTACGTGCTCAGAAACGAAAGAAACTACCCGTGAGAGAGAAAGCGAAGAAAACAAAACCGAAACCCGTCAAAAAGGCAAAGAGGAAAACCACGGTGACAAAGAAACCAACGAAGAAGACAAAGCGACGTTAACTACTAGTGTTTCCCTCAGGAGTGTCTCCCGGAGGCTGCGGTGCTTTTTTCGTTTTCTTCGGACACGCAGGGTTGATGCAGAGGTCCCAGGCGCGTCGTCCTTTCATCTTCACCTGTACAATCGGTGAGTGACAGACGTCACAGGTCTTCGTCGTCATCGTCAGACCACCCTGCTGGGGTAACGAGTACGTGTTCTTACAATCAGGGTACCCCGTGCACCCCACGAACCGTTTCTTTTTCTTCGACACCCGTACCACCAGTGGCTTGCCGCAGAGGGGGCACGTCCCAATCGTGTTTTGTGCGCGTACGGCATCCGTGATGTTCTGCTTTATTTTTTCTTTCTCTGGCTCAAGCTCCTGCATCACCTTGGTCAGCATCTCCCGTGACTCTCTCACGGTTGCCTCCAGTGTCTTTTTGCCTTCAGCGATTTCATTCATGTCGTTCTCAAGCCGAGCCGTCATCTCTGGTTTGACGACATCACAGTTCACCAAGGCATCAACGACCGCGATCGCAGTGGATGTTGGAATCGGAGTACTCCCTGTGACGTACTTTCGGCTGTACAGTTTACTGATGATTTCGTGACGTGTGGATTTCGTTCCCAGTGCCAGCTGCTCCATCTTCGCAATGAGTGTGCCCTGGGTGTACCGCTTCGGTGGTTTGGTGTTGTCTTCTTTCAGGAGAATCTGCTGTACCTCAATGACGTCGCCTTCGGTGAGGCCAGGTAGGGTTTTTTTCTTTTCCTTGAAATAGGGGTACAGCTGTTTCCAATGCGATTCAATGAGTCGGTAGCCACTGGCGACAAATGGCTCTCCTCCGATGTCAAACCAGGCATCTGTGGTCTCAGAGACCGCGTCTTTGGCAAGCGTGGCAAAAAACCGCCTGCATATCAGCTCGTAAATGTTTGCTTGGTCAGCGCTCAGTTTTTTTGAGGGTGCATCAACAGGATGGATAGGCGGATGATCCGTCGTCTGCTGTTTCCCACGCGTCGGATAGCTTCTGCCATTGGTCTGGACTTCTTGGACCTCCTTTGAGAATTCAGCGCCAGCGAGTTTCTGTAAAATAGCACCGATATTCAACGAAGGAGGGTACACCGTGTTGTCTGTACGGGGGTACGAGGTCAACCCTGCCATGTACAAGTCTTCAGCGATGCTCATGGCCTTTGCTGCGGAAAAACCAAGGTACGATGCTGCCTGGATAAAGCTGGTGGTGTTAAACGGTGCAGGAGGATGTTCATTGGCGATGACTTGTTTCACGGTTTTAACCCGTGCTTGTGTACAGCTCTTTATTTTTGCGTATAGCTCTTGAGCGGGTTGCTCTTCACGGAACACGCCATGCTCATGCGTGGTATCAAACACGACACCTTTCTGTAATCGCCCGATGAGCGTCCAGTAGGGCGTCGGGATAAAGTGCTTGATTTCTTTTTCCCGTTGAACGAGAAGTGCCAGGGTCGGTGACTGAACACGACCTATAGAGAGGAAATCACGGCCGAGCTGACGAGAGGTCAGGGAGATGAACCGCGTCAACACCGCCCCCCAGACCAGATCAATGATCTGCCGTGCTTCACCTGCGCTGGAGAGATTAAAGTCAATGTCTGTGAGATTCTCAAATGCCGTAGTGATTTCATAAGGGGTAATCGCGCTGAAGCGCGAACGGCGCATCTCTGCGATACCGGGGTTGTACTCCCTGAGGAGATTTACGACCTCGACGCCAATGAGCTCTCCTTCTCGATCAAAATCGGTCGCAACAATCAAGGAGGGAGGCTCTGCGACGAGAGTCTGCAACGCAGACGCAATGCCTTTTTCACTGACTTTCTTCACAGGTTCAATATCGATAAGTTCACGTGGGGCGATTTTCGTCCACTGGTTAAAACTACTCGGGTAATCAAGGTTGATGATATGACCCTTTAACCCGATCACACTCCATGGCTCATTATTTTTTATGAAGGTGTACACAGGGATTTTTCCCAGGTGTGTACTCTTGACGTCTCCACCAGAAAGAATGTACGCGATGCGTCTCGCAGCAATGTTTTTCTCGCAAATAACAAGCTTCATGGTCTGTCCTAGTTTGAGAACGTAACATAAGGATTTCCTATAATTACTTTACGATTAGCAGAAAGTAAGGGGATTGAACAGTGCGTGACTCCTGAGAGTGCTTTCCTTTTTATGAAAAGCGTAATGTTCATAACAACAGGATTTGTACGCTCGTGTATGCGACGAAAGGAGCTACAAATCAGAGACAAAAAGGACCTCGAAGCGGTGCTGCAGAATGCAACGATATGCCGTTTAGGCCTCGTAGACGAGAAGCACCATGCCTACATCATTCCTCTGAACTACGGGTATGAAGAGGGGCGCCTGTACTTTCATTCTGCACCATCAGGGAAGAAGATAAAGTTGCTACGGCGCAACCAAATAGTCTGTTTCGAAATCGACATCAACCATGCAATCGTGAACACAGGCATCCCCTGTCACTGGTCATCTCAGTACAGGAGTATCATCGGATACGGAACGGTACGCTTCATTGAGAACCTTGAGGAAAAAAAGAAGGCACTCCAGGTTCTGGTGAATCATTACGCGGCTGGTTCATCGTATGAGTTTCCAGAAGAAGAACTGCGCCGAGTGACCGTGTTCTCTCTCCTCATTGATCGGATGACGGGGAAGAGATCCGCATAAGTGGGGAGGTCGTACATATTTATATGGTGATAGTATTTCCGGATGTGAGACTATGAAAATTCAGATCATCATGGGGTCATCTTCTGATATGCCTGTTGCGGAAAAAGCCAAAGCTATTTTTGAGGAATTCGAGATTCCGTATGCCATCAAGGTGGCATCTGCGCATCGGACACCTGAGGCGTTGAAGGACCTCGTGGTGAACAGTGATGCTGATGTGTTCATTGGCATCGCCGGTTTGTCTGCTGCGCTGCCCGGTACGATTGCGGCGCACACCATAAAACCAGTGATTGGGGTTCCGGTCAGTGGAAAAGTGAATCTCGATGCGATTCTCTCCATCATTCAAATGCCACCGGGGATCCCAGTAGGCGCAGTTGGTCTCGATCGGGGTGAGAACGCTGCGCTCCTTGCCGTGGAAATCCTTGCAGTGAGTGATAAGAAGCTTGCGAAGAGATTAGATGAGTATCGCACGAAGATGCGACAGAAGGCACTCTCATCGTAGAGGTTCATCGAATGTTTCATGCAGAGAAATTTATTGAAAAGACAGCCTCCTCTCTTTCAGAGGACATAACACGGAAAGCATTGATCGCGTTTTCTGGTGGTGTTGACAGTACCGTGTGTGCCGCGCTTGTGAACAAAGCGATTGGGGATCGTTTGATCGCGGTGCATGTGAACACAGGGTACATGCGAAAGAACGAGTCTGAGCTCGTCGTTCAGATGATGAAAGAGTTGTCATTGAATTACCGGTACGTTGACGCAAGTCAGGAGTACTATGCCGCATTGAAAGGCGTAGAGGACCCTGAGAGAAAGCGGAAGATCATCGGTGAGAAGTTCATCAGGATTTTTGAGCAGGTTGCTAGAGAGGAGCACATCGACTGTTTAGTGCAGGGGACCATTGCTCCTGATTGGATTGAATCAGGTGGCGGACTCCGGGATACGATCAAATCCCATCATAATGTCGGAGGGTTGCCACAGGAAATGGAGTTACGGTTAGTTGAACCGCTGCGTGATTTGTATAAAGATGAGGTGCGCAAAGTGGCCCGTGCCCTGCAGTTGACCGTCGCGGAGCGTCAGCCGTTCCCTGGCCCGGGGCTAGCGATCCGTATCATCGGTGAGGCAACCGAAGAGCGCACACGCCTCGTTCGAGAGGCTTGTGCTATCGTTGAACAGGAAATCGAGCGTGCATCCCAAAAAGGAGTGATGCAGCTTCCCTGGCAGTACTTCGCGGTGCTCATCCCCATAAAAACAGTTGGCGTCCATGGGGACAAACGTGCGTATGGGAATACCATTGCGATTCGCGCAGTACAAAGTGTTGATGCCATGACCTGCCACTACAGTACGATTCCCCATGAGGTGCTTGATGCGATTTCAACGAAAATTACCAATACATTAAAGGAAAAGGTGAACCGTATCGTGTACGATGTGACGAATAAACCGCCTGGGACTGTGGAATGGGAATAATAGGTATGGTGCGCATCTTCGTGGTAGACAATGGTGGCCAATGGACACATCGCGAGTGGCGTACGCTCCGTGATTTGGAGGTGGAGACGAAAATTGTACCAAACACGATTCGGTTCCAGGAACTCCAACACGAGGATGTACATGGGTTGGTGCTGTCCGGTGGTGCGCCACGAATAGGATTAGACGGTACACTAGGTAACTGCGCAGAGCTGCTGGAAAAAGCTGATATACCGATTCTGGGCATCTGCGCTGGTCATCAGTTCATAGCCCGGTTTTTTGGTGGTGATGTTGCACCATCTGCGATTCCTGAGTTCGGACAAGTCGAGGTCACGATTCTTGAAGACGATGTGATTTTTGAAGGGGTGCCAAAAAAGTCGGTTGTCTGGGAGTCTCACAATGATGAAGTCATACGCCTGCCACAGGAGTGCACCAGAGTAGCGGAGAGCGAGAATTGCCTGGTGCAAGCGATGCGACATAAGAAAAAACCATTCTATGGACTGCAGTTCCACCCCGAGGTGGAGCACACGCAGTACGGAGAACAGATTTTTAAGAATTTCATTTCACTGTGCACAGAGTAGGACCTCTCGTTAGACGTGGGGATGCTTGCGCTTCGAAAAAGTAATGAGATCTGGATTTTCTTTAAACCCGAGCTTTTTGAACACCTGCATTGAGTCGGTATTCCAGTCTTCGACCTGGCAGGCGATGATCTCAATGCCTCTCTGAGACAGACGGGATTCAAGCTCCGTGACAAGCTGTCGTGCAATTCCTTTATGTTGGTAGGCAGGGGAGACTGCTAGTCGATTAATCCATCCTTTTCTGCTGTCATGAGTACCGAAGAGAGTACCAATAATCTTGTTCTCGTGCTCTGCGACAAGATACAGAACGTTGGGCTGTTGTAGCTGCCAACGAATGCGTTGTCGACTGTCACGACCCCGGGGTCGATAGGAGAGGTCTGACTCATCCCAGACTCGAATAACTTCACGGTAGTCTCTCAATGTAAAATCACGGATGATGAGTGGTGATGAGGGCTTCTTTGATTTCTTCATGCCTTTTCCCTCCGTGCGATGACGTAGTCTAGTGCGATTACTGTGTGAAAAAGCTAGTACATGGTTCTTCTCTTCATGAGACGCCTGATACTATACAGAACATATTCAATAATAAGGAGTGCTACTAAGAGAATAACAAAATTGAAAATTACGTTGACCATGCCATATAGAAGAGCCATTCCTTCTCCCATAAAGAAAACGAGATTGCTCAACCCTGAGAGAGAGACCACGAGTGACAGACAGAAGGCGAGCAGAATCTCAGGCCACCATTTTTTATCCATGGGCCAGACAGGCGCCTGTGGTTTTTCGTCTTCATATTCTTTTAACAGTGCGATGACTTCCTTATCTTTCTTTGACAAGTCCGATGATTCGGCTTCATCATCACAAGACGACGGTGTTTCGCTTGCCTCAGGCGTACTGTCTTGTTGACAGGATTGTTTCAGTTGTTCGAGGAATTTTTGATACTCGTCTTCTGAGTCGAACACAAGGGAACGACCCCGATACCCGCAATTACGACAGACTTCGTTCCACGACGTGAGCCCCCAGACAATACCATCACCAAGCGTTCCTATGCCGATGTTTTTACTTCCACAATTTGGACAGGCTGTGATTTGCGTCATGTTTCACCAGATCATGTTTTCCATCGTTTGAATAAGGTGTGTTGAAGACCTAGTTGATCACAGACCTTGCCTATAATGAATTCAACGAGGTCTTCTATTTGTTTTGGGTGATGATAAAATGCAGGCATTGCAGGGAGAATGACTGCTCCGCTTTCTCTTGCGGAGAGCATGTTTCGTATCCCTGGTAAATCAAGAGGGGTCTCACGAATGACAAGAATGAGGGGTTTTCCTTCTTTTAAACAGCAGCTCGCTGCCCGTGATGTGAGGGTATCCCCATAGCCATTGGCGATGGCTGAGAGGGTTTTCATGCTACAAGGGATTACGATCATGCCATCAAGCTGGAAGGACCCACTTGCCGGGCCGGCAAAGAGATCGCCGTTATCATAGACGACAGCCGCGTTCTTCTTCAGAGCATTGTAGGTGTATTTCGTCTCCTGTGTTAAAATCTGTTGAGCTCCTGTTGAGACAATGAGATGGACCTCATGACCGGCTGTGTGTAACTCTTCGAGTAATCGGACGCCGTAGATGCTGCCTGACGCCCCACTAATACCCACTAAATACTTCGCCATGCTGTCACACTCCTTCGATAGCCTCGATGATTGCTGAGAGTGTTGTTTTGAACTGCTTATCTTTTTCAATAGCAGTCCCCGTAATAATGATATCTGCTCCTGCGTGTGCCTTCTGTCGGGCGGTCTGTGCGTCTCGGATGCCTCCCCCGATAAGGAGCGGAATAGAGGTGTTCTTTTTCACCGCCTGAATCATCTCATCAGGCACGGGGGTAGGTGCCCCTGAGCCTGCCTCGATGTAGAAGAAGTTCATGCCGAGGTACTGAGAGGCGAGCGCATAGCCGACCGCGGTCTGAACATCGTTGCGTTGAATCAAGTCTGCTTCGCCAACGCGTCCAGCAGTCATCCCTGGCTCTACAATGACATACCCCATGGAGATTGGTTCGAGGCCTGAGTGCTTGATGAACATCGCTCCTTTGACATGCTCCCGGATCACGTAGTTCAGGTTATTGGAATTCAGCAGACTCATGAAGAACACTGCGTCAGCGTACTTGCTGAGAAACTTCGCTCCTGAGGGAAATAAAATCACTGGTAATTCAGAGTTCTGTTTAATCGCCTGAACCGTCTCATCAACCTGCTGCTGAGAGAGAAGGGTGGATCCCCCCACCATGATGGCGCTACTGCCTGCGTCAGTCACTGTTTTGGCGATGTGTCCTGCAACACGTGGTGGTTGTTTATCAGGGTCAAGGAGGGAGAAATGGAGTTTCTTTTTCTGGGTCAGGGATAGAATGGTCTCTGCGATGGTCATGACAGGGTTAAACACCACTGGATATATTTATGTTTTATGCCTTGGAGAGCAGCTGTGTTGCGAGATGCTCTGAGCATGCTGCAAGAACGCTGGTGTGCTCTGTGAGGGAAAACGGCATATCAAGGTCTTCGCCACGCCGGTTCTTCACTACGCCACCTGCTTCTCGTACAATTAAGGTGGATGCTGCGATGTCAACTACACGCATGACATCCCGTCCAACGTAGTAGTAGTCCAGACCGCCGAGTGCCACCATGCACATCTCAAGGGAGGCTGCCCCAAAGGATCTGACATTGTGTTTCTTGGAGAGCGCACCCGCGGTTGTCGTATAGTTTTTCCCCAGAGCAATTGAGGAGACGATATGGGTGGAGGGGACGTCACAGACCCGGATTGGAGTCGTATTGAAGAACGCCCCGTGATGTTTTTCCGCGGAAAATACGTCTCCTGTTGGAATGTTTTTGACTATGCCGTAGGTCACATCATGTATGTGCGATGTTCCCACCGCGAGAGAGACAGAGTAAAATGGAATGCCACGGGATGCGTTGCGTGTTCCATCCACCGGGTCTAACACAAAGACGTAGTCACCATGGAAATCCACAAATCCGATTTCTTCACTGAGGAGGTTGACTGGTGCTTTTGCTTTCTGGAGGAGTTTGAGGGCGACATCCTCAGCGATTTGATCGATGTATGAGGTAGGGGTACCGTCTGCGCCTAAACCGACGGTTTTCCCGAGTTTGTAGAAATTCTGTTTGCTCTCTTTTCGTACTGCTCTGCTGATTTTTTCAACGAGCTGATGAGCCAACTGTTTGATGGAGTCATCCATAGGTGGTGCTTCTCCTAGACGTGGATACCGAGGTAGGAGAGTATCCAGCGAACATTCAGCGTCAGTACTATCATAATCACAGCAGCGCTGAGTAACCCAAGGAAGATAATGAGGAGGGAGCGGGAGATCTTTAGATCAAAGAGATAGGCGATTAACGCACCAGTCCAGGCTCCCGTAAACGGAAGAGGGAGGGCGACGAACGCGAATAGCCCAAGGCTTTCGTATTTTGTAATCCGACTGGTGGCTTTTCTTCGGGTGCGGGCAAACAACCAGTCCATGAGGTTCGACCAGAAGGTGTAGCGACGTAAGAATTTTTCAACGAGGTGGAAGAACAGCAGGATGAAGGGAATCGGGAGTATGTTCCCAGCGATAGCCAGAGGGAACGCCTGCCACCATTCCCAGCCGTAGTGCAGCATGGCAAAAGGGATGATGTAGCGCGCCTCAAGCCAAGGGATCATCGAGAAAAAAAAGATTTGAAACCACGGTGGTAAGAACTCAAGCATGTCTTAGACTCCAACGCATGTGCCGTATCCTGGTTTCATGAGCATCTGATGGTCTTGTATAAGTTTTTCTCCTCTGATGAAGACGAGTGAGGGGAAAATCGCAGGGTATCCTTCAAAGGGGGTCCATCCACATTTCGAATGGAGACGTTCCGCAGTGATGTTCTCTGTGTGGTTCATGTCAACAACGATGATATCCGCGTCGTTCCCTACCTCCAGGGTTCCTTTGGGGAGATGCAGCAGCTGCGCAGGTCGTTCACAGAGGAGAGACAACAGGGTCCCAAGAGGTAGTCGTTCTTTCTTCACCAGTGCGAGGAAGAGGGGGTACATGGTTTCAACACCTGGGACGCCTGAGGGTGCATGGTCAAACTCTACTTGTTTTTCTTCGCGGGTGTGCGGTGCATGGTCTGATTCAAGAACATCGATGATGTGGTGTTGCGCAGCGGACCAGAGTGCTTCGCGGTCAAAACTGGATCGGATCGGCGGGTTCACCTTGTACCACGTGTGCTCTACGGTGAGGGTGTTGACATCAAAGAGGAGGTGATGTGGGGTGACACCGACACTGATATGTGAGGGGCGGTGTCGTAGTACCTCAACGCCTTCGCATGAGGAGAGATGGCAGATGTGAATGGGTGGAGACAGACCCTGCGCATTCCTGAGGACATCATGTAAAGCAGTCTCTTCGCAGGCTGAGGGGCGGCAGCGGAGGTGATCCACAAGGTTTCGTTCGACAGCGTGGTGTCGTTTCAGACACGGCTCATCTTCTGCGTGAATCAAGATGAGTTTCTGGGAGCGCTGACTCTCGAAGAAGGCGGCACGTAGATGCTGGGGGCTGAGAACAGTCGCTTGGGTGCTGCTCCCTAAGTAAATCTTGAATCCACTACAAAGGGGGCTGAGGGTTGCGATACGCCCGATGTTCTGGTTTGTTATCGCTGCATATATGCCAAAATCAACGTAGCTTCGGGTTTGAGCAGAATGTACTTTTTCTTGTATACTCGAGATACTTGTGGTGGGTGGCTGGGTGTTGGGCATATCCATGACACAAGAAATGCCGCCAAATGCTGCAGCTAATGACCCGGTTGAAAAATCCTCTTTGTGAGGAAAACCGGGGTCCCGGAAATGTACGTGGAGGTCTATTCCTGCTGGCAAAATGAGCTGATGGCCAACGTCAATGTGCTGCTCGGCTTTGAGGGTTTTTTTGATTGCGTGAATCTTTCCGTCTTTGATGCCAAGGCAGCCATGCTCAAAACCACCCTTGTGAAAGAGTGTGCCTTCAATGCTTAGGTCCATGGAGGTGTGTCTCCTTGATAGGTCCGTGTGGTTGTGTCTCGGTGAAAATCTGTCCAGTGAACTTGGAAATCTTTGTGTGAGCATCAAACCAGGCATCAGGCAGCAGCCCGGCTTTCATGCAGGTATGAGTAAGAAATTCTTCTGTACTCCAGCCTTGTTCGACTGGGACTTGAGGGAGGAGTAAACCACTGCGATAACCTTGCTCCACAATCAGTCCATCATGTCCTATCTTAATATGGGAGAGGTACTGCTGTGGTTGTGTGACTTTGATCCGTTCTGGTTTGGACAAGAGGGTGACTTCAACGACGACCGAGGAGAGTTCTTGTGTAGTTAATGGAGGAAACCGTGGATCCTGGGTCGCTGACTGTGCTGCTTGGATGAGTGCTGCTTCCAGAGGCATGACGGGGTAGGGCAGCCCGATGCATCCACGGAGATCGCGGTCTGGATGAGTGTGGAGGGTGACGAACACACCCTGCTTGTCTTGAAAAGAATTGCTGAGATGCGCCGCTGGTGTCGTGTGAGACGTCACGTAGTCCTCAATGACCTGGCGTGCGAACTGGACCGCGGTTGTTCCTTCTAGGAGACTGAACATGGTAGCATGTATCAGAACACGGCATTAAATAAAATGTGGTGAGATGTTTTCTCACCTGCTGTTGTTGCCATACTGAGATTATGTTTCTTCCCTCGTCAGTATAATAGTGAGGGTGCGTGGGGCATCACCGGTCTGGACTGCGATGTAGGAGGCGCCTGTGTAGGTCACGTTCTGGCCGCTTTCGTTGACCAGTTCCTCGACACTCACGTTGTAGGACCCGGCTGTCAGTTCGATGGTGTAGGCGCCTGTGCTGTCTGTCATCACCGTTGTGTAGAGCGCTGTGTTGTTCTCAACGGTGAAGTCTGGTGTAAACGTGATGGTCATGTTCGCCTTGTTCATGCCGTTGTAGGTGGTGTGTCCGGTGACGGTGATAGAGTCTTTGGTCAACGCGACTGGGTAGGATGCTCTTCCTTGGCCGATGGTGACCACAAGGTGTCCTGTGGCAGAGTACACCGTCGTGGAGCCAGAGGTCTGTCGTGCACTCAGGTTATATGACCCAGGTGTTAACTTGAGGGAGTAGAACCCGGTGGCATCCGAGGTAGCGGTTTTCTGTACTGCGGTGTTGTTCTCAACAGATGCATCAGGGGCGAACGTCAGCGTGACTGCATCAACCTTCTCGGTGTTGTGCGTGGTGTACCCGCTGACGATGACTGGGGCATAGTCAAGTGAGATGTTGACCCATGAGGTTCTATTCGCTGTTGGGGTGACAGGTTCTGTTGAGAGGTAATCCAGGTAGCCGGTGATGCTGTTGAGTTGTGTTGCGTTCAGGGAGTATCGCCCGGGGACAAGGGAGGCAAACGAGTAGGATCCTGTTGCATCGGTGGTTTTGGTGCCAACCGTTATTTGGGTGCCATCCAGTGTGGTGTAGGTGAGTTCGACGTTGACGCCGCTGACTTCCTCACCTGCGGTGTAGTCGAAATCATCATCGGTGTCTCGGTAGACGACACCGTTGATAGCCGCAAGCTTGGGCTTGGAGATGTTGTACATGTTTTCGTCAGGTTCGACGTTGATGCCTCGTCGCTCAAGCAGGGTGTAGCCGTCCTCAATCGCGGAGATGTTGTATTTGCTGGGGTAGAGGTTCTGGAAGAGGTAGTGCCCTTGTGCATCGGTGGTCGTTGAGGGGACGGGTCTGCCGAAGTAGTAGTCCTGTAGTTCAATAGTAATACCGGAGAGTGGTGTATCGATACTGGGTTCATACGATCCATTGTTGTTGTTATCCTCGTAGACGTATCCTTCGAGGGTGGAGAGGTTGACCGTGATGTTGAAGAACCTGGTGTAGTTCGTTCCGTTCATCCGCATGGCCTCCGCGTCAGTCAACGGTGGATAGAGGAGGCTGCTGGTGTTGTTGAACGTGATGGTTTTCAGGAACACGTCATCAGCATAGGTGAACAGCAGGGTGATATTGTCTGCGGGTGCAAGGACATTAAACAGACCTTTTTCATTCGTGAACATATTATCATGGGGGAACTCGTACTGATCGAGGAGAGACACGTGGACGTACTGCAACGGTGTGCTGTTGCAGCTGATCGTGCCATTGAAGAAAGCCCCTTCAAAATATTTCGCGATGATGACCGCACTTCTCCCTTGGCCGTAGTACGGGTACGGGGAGACATAGACAGGGATGAAATGCTTCATTCCGTAGCAGGGGATTTGCTGCTGTGGCACCTGCAGAGCACCACTTTGATCTTGTTGCGGTGGGTACCCAATATATGCCTGGTAGAACATGGTGTTGAAGTAGTCTTCCTTGTACGTGGTTGTCGTGCCTGTGACCGCAATGCGGTT
>JAFGML010000031.1 GCA_016927555.1 Thermoplasmatota archaeon | reverse complement strand
TGAGGAAAGGCGGGCCTGAAGGGATTCGAACCCTTGGCCACCTGGTTAAAAGCCAGATGCTCTACCTAGCTGAGCTACAGGCCCAAACATGGGCCACGGATTCCACTGTTTTTCTATACTGTACTCTATATCGTATAACGTTGGAACGGCTTACCCGTAATACCACTTCCCCTATAAATAATTTTACCTACGTATTTCTTTATTTTTTCTCGAGGCAAAGAGTTTTAATTCATCGTTGAAATAACACCTGCAGATGAAAGTACATGAAATATTCTATTCTCTGCAGGGAGAAGGAGCGTACATGGGAACGCCGACTATCTTTGTGCGTACCACGGGATGCAACCTTCGCTGCTCCTTCTGCGATACCACCTACGCGTACACCAGAGGAAAAGAGCTGACCATCCCACAAATCCTCAAGAAAGTGAAGGACTTCCCCTACACCATGGTCTGCATCACCGGTGGCGAACCTCTCCTCCAGAAGCAGCTACCGACCCTAGTGGACCGTCTCGTGCAGCACCACTACACCATCCTCCTTGAGACAAACGGAAGTCTGGATATACGGCCGTACACGAAGAAAACATCAGTCATCATCTCACTCGACATCAAGTGTCCCTCCTCTCGGATGCATCAGAACATGAATTTTGATAACATCCCCCTTCTAAAGAAAACAGACCAACTCAAATTCATTATCAACAATAAGCATGACTATGAGTATGCGAAAGGAATCCTTGTGCAGTACAGACCTTGCTGTGCTGTGTTTTTTCAACCGGTCTGGGGGACGAACCCCAAGAGACTTGCAGCGTGGATTCTTCACGACGGCTTACCAGTACGGTTGGGCGTGCAGCTGCAGAAGATCATTTGGGGGGCGAAACGCGGCGTCTAAAATCGGCTGTTTCTCACTGTGTGATAAGGAGAGGAACTGTGAACACAAACTATTTACATCAAAAGCGCATTCATGGTTGAACTTAAGAGGAAGACCAGAGAACAACAGAAGAGAAAAATGAGGTGAAGTAAGAAATGCAACCATCAAATATGGCTTATGATAGAGCAATTACCGTCTTTTCCCCTGATGGGCGGTTATTCCAAGTAGAGTACGCTCGAGAAGCAGTCAAGCGGGGAACAACCACGGTCGGCGTCAAATTCAAAGAAGGGGTTATCCTCATCGTGGATAAGCGTATTACCTCTCGACTCATTGAACCTGATTCCATTGAAAAGATATTTGTGATCGATGATCACATCGGATGTGCGACCTCAGGGTTGGTCGCTGACGCACGCTCCCTCATCGATCGAGCCCGCCTCGATGCACAGATCAATGAGATTACGTACAATGAGAAAATCCAGGTGCAGACCCTGGTGAAACGGATTTGTGATTTTAAACAAACCTACACGCAGTATGGCGGTGTACGACCCTTTGGTACTGCGTTGCTCATCGCGGGGGTCGATGAGACCGGCGCTCGCCTGTTCTCCACGGACCCCTCTGGGGCTCTCATGGAGTACAAAGCGGCTAGTGAAGGAGCAGGACGGACCGGGGCCATGGCGTACTTCGAAGAGCACTACAAGGAGAACATGAGTATGGAGGAGGCCATTGACCTTGGTGTCAAGGCGTTACATAAAGGAACGGAAGGAAAATTGAACCCCGAGGCTATTGAAATCGGTGTCGTGAAACAGGGAGTCCAGTTCCATATCCTGTCACCAACAGACACGAAGACCTACGTCGTAAAGGCAATCGGAGGTAAATAAGAGTGGTAAGTCTTGATAAAGCGGTCATCGCTCGGTTACACAAGGGAGCGGACCACTTCGAGGTACTCGTTGATCCCCATGAAGCTGCCCATGTTATCGAGGGGAAAACAGAGAACATCCTCTCAGCGCTTGCCATTGATGCCGTGTTCAGTGATTCGAAGAAGGGAACCCATGCCTCAACAGAATCGCTTCAGAAGCATTTCAACACCACTGATGTCATTACGATTGCGAAAGAAATTATCCAACGAGGAGACATTCAACTCACGACCGAGCAGCGTCATGAGATGCAAGAAAACAAGAAGAAACGTATCATTGATCTAATCGTGAAGAACGCGATGGATCCCAAGACGAAGATGCCGCATCCTCGGACCCGCATCGAGCTTGCGTTCGAGGAGGCAAAGGTGCACGTCGACCCGTTTAAATCAGTGAACCAACAGATGAAAACCATCGTGGATCTGCTTCGGCCTATTCTGCCGATTTCCATGGAGCAGGCTCGTATCTCTGTGAAGATCCCACCAGAGCATGTTGGAAAGGCGTACGGTGCCGTGCGAAGCTTTGGGATTCTTGAACGCGAGGAGTGGCAGTCAGATGGGTCATGGATAGGAATCGTCAAGCTCCCCGCAGGAATGCAGACAGATTTTTATGACCGATTGAATACCATTACGAAAGGAAACGTTGAAACAAGGGTTTTAACCTAGGAAAAAAAAGAGGATTATTGATTTTATGCCTACGAAAGAACGTCAAATTGTCATCCCTGGTCAGATGCTGGGTACCACGTCCGCCAATCGAGCAGGACGAGGTACGTTCATCGAAAAAGGGAAGATCTACGCAGAGCGCCTCGGTGTTCTCAACATGCAAGATAAGTTCATCCACATCATTGCGTTGAAGGGGCGCTATGACCCCGTGGTTGGTGATATGGTGATTGGTGTGGTGGAAGAAGCGGCGACCTCCAACTGGATGGTGGACATCAACGCTCCGTATCCAGCACTGCTCCACGTCAATGAGGTGCCCTGGGAAATCGAATTCGCAGACACAGAAAAGTATTTAAACACTGGTGATACCATACTGGCCAAGGTTCTGTCGGTCGATGAATCCAAGAAACTCCAAGTGACCTTGAATGATCGGAACCTGTTTAAACTCAAAGGCGGTCACATCATCGAGTTCGAACCATCGTTGTACCGTCGGATTATCGGTAAGAAATTTTCGATGATTGAAATCATTCAGAAGTACAGCCGATGCCGCATCAAAGTCGGAAAAAACGGTCGCATCTGGATCGACGGCGAAGCGGACGGCATTGAGAAGGTCCTACAGGCAATAGCGACCATAGAGAGTGAAGCGATTTCCTACGGGTTGACCAGTAGGATTGAGGGACTCTTGAAAAAAGATACAAAGGATGTAAGATAATGAAATCAGACATTGAGCTTATCAATAGTGAAGGAAAACGATTAGATGGACGAGGTCCAGAAGACCTCCGGAAAATAAAAATAGAAGCTGGCGTGCTTCATCGCGCTGACGGCTCCTGCTACCTGGAATGGGGTGGCAATAAAGTGCTCGTCGCTGTGTACGGCCCGCGGGAAGCGCTCCCACGTCACACCCAGAACCCGCTCCGAGCCATCGTGCAAGCACGGTACAACATGGCTGCCTTCAGCGTTGAGGACAGAAAACGACCAGGTCCGGACCGACGCAGTGTTGAGATCTCAAAAGTGATCTCCGAGGCCTTGGAGAAAGTCATTCTCGTTGAGCAGTTCCCCCGAGCAACAGTGAATGTGAACATCGAGGTGCTCGATGCAGAGGCAGGAACCCGGTGTGCCGGGTTGACTGCCGCAGGTGTCGCGTTGGTCGACGCAGGCATCCCCCTCCGAGACATACCGGTAGCGTGCGCTGCAGGCAAGATCGGTGGGAAAGTTGTGCTTGATCTTGGGAAAGAGGAGGATAACTTTGGTGATGCTGACCTCCCTATAGCTATTGCACCACGCACGGGTGAAGTCCTGCTCCTGCAGATGGACGGTCATTTCACCTTCGATGAGTTCAACCACGCCTTTGACCTGGCGGTGAAAGGCTGCCATACTGTGTCAGAACTTCAGAAAGAAGCAATCATCACTAAATATCAAACGGTTGCCGAGGAGGTGCAAGAATGACGGTTGTTCCTAGTATCAAACGTGATTATATCACGAAGCTGGCTTCAGAAGGGAAACGAATCGATGGTCGGAGCTTTAACCAATACCGCCCAATTGAAATAAAAACCAAGGTGGTCAACAAGGCAGAGGGCTCTGCGCGTGTAAAGATCGGAAAAACCCAGGTTCTTGTGGGTATAAAAATGAGTCTTGGTGAGCCGTTTGCTGATTCCCCGAATATGGGGGTCCTCAGTACTGCTGCGGAGCTCATCCCCCTTGCGTCTCCTGATTTTGAGGCTGGTCCTCCCCGGGAGGACGCTATTGAGCTAGCCCGGGTCGTGGACCGTGGTGTCCGTGAATCCGAGGTGGTCGATGTCGAAAAACTCGTAATTACCCCTGGGGAGAAAGTGTGGATTGTGTTCATTGATATTCACATCCTTGATTATGATGGGAACCTGTTTGATGCAGCATCTCTTGGTGCGTTGGCTGCGTTGTCGACCACCGTTGTGCCTGCGAAACGGTTTGAAGCAGAGTTACCTGAGGGATACCCAAAGGAGGATTACCCGTTGCCCATGGCAGAACCACCGATTTCATGTACGACGGTGAAAATCAATGACTACGTGCTGTTTGACCCGTGTTTCGATGAAGAAATCATCGCTGATGCTCGCTTGACGGTTGCCACCGATAACCATGGTGACATCCGGGCGATGCAGAAGGGTCTTTCTGGGAGCTTCACCCAGGAGGAGATACAAAAAGTTATAAAAGGAGCTCTTGATAACGGGCAAGAAATACGCAAGCAGTTGAATCACAGTACAGGGAAGTAACATGTCGAAACGGACCAAGAAGGTTGGCTCTTCAGGGCGCTATGCGGCTCGCTATGGTGTGAAGTCACGCACGATGATTCGGGAAGTCGAAAGTCAGCAGAAACAGCGCCACGTTTGCCCCCAGTGCGGTCAGAATGCTGTGAAACGCAGAAGCACCAGTATCTGGGAGTGCAGGAAATGCGGCAATGTCTTCGCGGGGGGTGCGTACATCCCCGTGACTCCTTCCGGTGTCGCTGCAGATCGTATCCTGAAAGGAGTCGGAACGGAAGCACCTCGTGAGGAGAACGCAGCATGACCCGGTACAAGTGCGGGTTGTGCAAAAAAGCAGTGCAGTTCGATGTGAAGAACATCGGGATGCAGTGCCCGTACTGCGGCAGCAAGGTGTTCTACAAGGAACGGCCAACGGTGGCAAAGCGCATCAAGAGTGTATGACGAACAGCGCACGCTTTCTCTTTTCTTTTCCATCATCTCAAGATGCAGAGGTTGTAGCACAGTCACTGACCCCTGAGATACGACATAAAATTCCGAAGTCACAGGTGTCGTTTTCTGTTGATAAAAAAACCTTAACCCTGGTGATTGAAGCAGAGGACATGAGTTCCCTGCGGGCGTCGGTTAACTCGTATCTGCGGTGGATTCAGACTGCGCTTGCGGTTCGACAGATCGTGTGATTTTTCTATGAAGAAATTTTCTTTCTTCTAACAAATGTTTAAATAATGTTCTGCTCTACATTTTCTCTTGGGGAAGGAAACAACATGGTGAACTATCCGATGCTTGGTGAAGGTCTTGCCGTGGGAATCATCCTCTTGTTTGTGGGAACCTGTCTTGTTCCAGTAACTGGGCAAGATGCTATACAATCCCTCCAAACAGCACGAGGCGATTGGTTGTATGTCGGGGGAACTGGACTAGGGAACTATACGAGGATTCAGGATGCTATTGATAATGCGAGTGATGGGGATACCGTGTTTGTCTATGATGATTTGGCTCCTTACTATGAGTTTCTCACCATCGATCATTCCCTGCGACTACTTGGGGAGAACCGGAACTCGACGGTCATCTATGGCAGCGGTCGGAACGACATCGTTGTCCTGATTACTGCCCAATATGTGACGGTGCAAGGGTTCACGTTGCTTGGTGATGAGCCTTCGTTCGGTGTCATGGTCAATGCGGATAACGCAACAA
The DNA here is from genome assembly GCA_016927555.1 of Thermoplasmatota archaeon. Lineage (GTDB taxonomy): Archaea > Thermoplasmatota > E2 > DHVEG-1 > DHVEG-1 > SM1-50. Next base: position 77,126 of record JAFGML010000031.1, on the reverse strand, counting down.
TTGTTGATGTCTGGGTACGAGGTCTCCAACAGGGCATCATGGTCATGGCTCCTAATGAACACTCCCTCGTGAAGAATTGTCTCATTCAGTATTGCGTACTCGAGAGTGATTATGGAGTATACACCCAACGTGTCTGGAATGTGACTATTCGCCATAACTTCTTTTCCGATAATTACATCGCACTCGCCTTATTTTTCTCATTCAATTGTACAATATCCTCTAATCTATTTTTATCCTGCCACAGAGGCATACATAGTGACACTGGAGCGAATAACAAGTTCATCGACAACACCATCGTCGCATGTGATGAGGGGATCTTTCTGGAGGCATGTCATGAGCAGGTCATTAGGAATAATTTCCTGAATGTGACGAACCCCGCGTACTTCTATCGGCACCCCTGGATTTACTTTATACTAATTCATGAGGCACGTTTGTATCCTGAGTACGAATATAACCGTGTATTTGCTGCTGAGTTCCATCTGTACGGGCCGTCCCTGTGGGATGAAAACTACTGGGACGAGACGAAGACCGAGTTGTACCTGATCCCGGGGTGGAGAGGGGATTTCTTTGCCATGCTGGCGTACACGCGAAACTTCCCCCCGAACCGGCTTGCCTTTGACCGGCATCCTGCGCAAGAACCCTACGATTTTCCTGTCGTACCCTCTTAAAAGAATCAAGTTGTCTGAGAGTATTTCTTGTTATAATTAAACTCTGCTGCGTCTATGGTTTGCGGTATCCAACACCAACTGCAAGCGCGCTTCCTATGAAAAAGAAGCTGTCTTCACCGACGTTGGCAAATTTAAAGCCGGAAAAGCCAATGACTGCATCATGAAAAGGTGGTATGATGCCTGTAAGGTCACCATCCCATTGTTTCTCACCAAGGAGACCTAGGGTACGTATCCGTCCAGTTCCCTGATCCTTGACAAAATGTATCCTGGTACAGAGAGCGAACGGATTATTAGATGCTGTGTAGAGGTAATGGTTTATGAAATCGTCTATTTTCTCCGAAATCGGATAGAGGAGTTGTACGAGCAAAGGCTCAGGACGAGAATGCCACTGCCAATACCAATCTGGGATGATGTACTGGTTGACAAAGTGAAAGACACCGAGTCGTACGAGGATGAACAGAAATAGGGCAATGTATGCAGTGGCGAAGGGGAGGATTACTGGGGCGAAATAGGAGACAACTTGATGGACTTCTCCGCTGACAAGGCAACCGACGTTATAGCCTGCATCTGACCAGTTCTCAAATATGGATGCAGATGTATTCATGGGTTGATATGTTCTCAGGCTACGTAACATCAAGGCTTGTGCACGCTGCACCGTGATTCCTCTGGGCAGTAGGTTGAATTCTGCTAGCTTGACCGCGAGATTCTTGTAGAGCGGTATCGCCTCCTCCAGGGTCGTCGTAGTGTTGATTCGACTCTGGAACTCGCTGATGTACTGCTGGAATAGACAATATTCTTCCTGCGTCAGCTTCACAGTTTTCGTGCTGGAGTCACTCACTCCACACACCTCTGATTGGATCTCAACGAACCCTTGTTCCTCTGCGGCTATTGTCGAATGGATTTGAATGTTTGGGAAAAAATTTAGACTCACTAAAAGAAAAAGTACGACAAGTACACTTGCTTTGATTACGCCTGATGGCATGTGATTCCTCCTCCTCTTTTACTATTTAAGAACACGATATGTCTATAAATATATTTTTTCTTCCCACACGGCAGTCATGAAGCTTTTTTAGCACTCAATCGTCTCGTCTCTTCCAGGTCCGATGGAGACCAGTGAGATAGGCACGCCTGTTTCTTTTTCGATGAACCGCAGGTAGGCTTGTGCTTCTTTGGGCAGCTGTGATAACTTTTTAGCTGATGAGTCAAATGCTCCCCACCCCTTAAACGTCGTATACTCTGGCTTGCAGGCTGCGACGTCGTCGATGTTGGCAGGGAAATACTGAATCTTTTTACCATGGAGCATGTAGTGAGTACAGACCTCGATCTCCGAAAGTCCATTGAGCACATCAAGTTTGGTGATTGCCAGTTTCGTGATACCTGAAATGATGCAGGAGTGCCGCACGACCACCAGGTCAAGCCAGCCGCAGCGACGCGGCCTGCTCGTCGTGGTTCCGAACTCATGGCCGACCTGCTGCAGATGCTGACCGGTCTTATCCAGCAGCTCCGTGGGCATAGGGCCCTCCCCCACCCGTGTGGTGTAGGCCTTGACGATCCCGATGATCTCATCGATGTGTCGAGGCCCAATCCCAGCACCGATCGCAGACCCGCCCGCGATCACATGGGAGGAGGTCGTGTACGGGTAGGTGCCAAACTCGACGTCCAGCATCGTCCCCTGAGCACCCTCTAAAAGGACACGCTTCTCTTTCATAATAGCCTTGTTCAACTCTAGATGAGTTGAGGTGATGTACGGCTGTAGTCTTTTCCCATACGCGCTGTACGTCTCCAGGATTTCTTTTTCATTCAGGCTGGTCTTTATACCGTAGATATCAATGAGTTTTTGCTTGATGGGGAGTATTCGTGCAAGAAGCTTCTGCAAGGATGCTTTGTTGGTCAGATCGATGGCTCTGATGCCGTTGCGCGCGACCTTGTCGCTGTAGCACGGCCCGATGCCTCGCTTGGTGGTACCGATTTTCTTGTCACCGAGGTATGCCTCCTCAGCACCATCCAATATTTTGTGGTACGGCATGATGATGTTCGCACGGTCACTGATAAGAAGCCGGGGTTTTATCCCACGTTTGGTCAGTTCATCAATCTCTTGAAAGAGGATTTCAGGATCAACGACGACACCATTTGCGATAATCCCTGTTTTCCCTTGAATGACGCCGGAAGGTGTTAAATGAAGCTTGTACACCTCATCTCCAACTTTAATGGTATGACCTGCATTGCTGTTATGAAGTAAAATTGGGCTATTGCCCCCGAAAAACGCTTCGTTATCACATCCACACAGATCATAGACATAACCGGAGTATGGTTGTTTTGATATCTTTATGACTCGCCTCAAGTAGTAATTGTTAATTCTTTTTCGACCTTTTATTAGGAACGGGTTGCATGATGCCCCAATTTTGATGGTATAAACCTTTGTTCTTCGTAGGAGATGGCCCTGCGGTGCGTTTCTCTCTTTTGTTGTTTTTTCAAGTAGAGTACTTTTAATATTGTGAATGTTCAGCAGCCAGTTCAATTGAACAGCTAAATTTTTAGAGACAGTACCGACTTCGATTTTGCCTGATTTATGAAAATATCCGTCTCCTGCTAGGTAATATTCAAAGAAAATTAAAAATTGGTTTTTTGGTAACGTGTAGATAAAATCAGGAAGTCTTTTCGTCTTTGCGTTAGAGCCAAATAATTCTTTGAAAAACTCTGCGAGATATTTTTTTGAATACCGGACGCATGTTTCACTGCTTTCATTTGGGGGGGAAAAGACATGAGGGTTTTGTTCGTTGAACAGAGAGCTCATCAATTTTTTAACGGTTTTAATATGATGTTTCTCCTTTGTGTTAAAGGAAAACGTGATGTCGTAATCTATAGAGGGTGATTTTCTGTATTTCTCTTTCCTTTTTCGTGTTCGAATACTTGCATTTCCTTCAGCAAGATAGTATCCAAAGAGTTTTAACAGGCCTTCAGAGAGGGGCAATGAAGAAATCACACTATCTTTTTTATACTGCAATATGGTTGTTTGGGGGTTAGAGACATCCGGGAAAAAAACATCCCCTCGGTTATGGCTTTTTAACATATTTTTATGGGGGAAACTGATGAGAATGTCCCCTTTCTTCAAGTCAGATGTTTTTTTAACCGAGAGCTTTCCATCATGTTTTGTGTAAACAAAAATGGAATGATCCGCTGTTAATGAGACGGTCCCTCCATTATATTTTACATTATATATATGATCGGTTTGATGTCGATATACTCCTGATACGTTTGCGAAGGTAAAGTCTGTTATTCCAGGATTCTTTGATATTTTTACACCTATTGTTGAGGTGTTTCTTATTTCCTTTACTCCTTCTTCATTCTCTTTGTAGAACGGGTCAATAAAATTTTTGATTGCGATGATACCAGATTGTTTACCCTTTTTAATAAAAATTGGTGTGTCGCCGATGACACTCCCGCCCTGGAACCGGACAACATAGTCCGCTTGTTTCGAGTAGTAATCAACAACCTTTCCCTTGCCTTCATCACCCCATTGTGTACCAACGACTAACGTCACCGTCATAGTACCTTCCCGTTCCAGGCAACAGAAAACAGCTACATAAACATACTGACTACTGAAGTACTACCTGGATATCAAACTTCGGTGGGGTCTCCAGATGCTTCTTCACAGTACACGCCTCAGCAGACCGGATGACCGCCTTCTTGTATTTCTCAGGAAACCCTTTTGGAAGTGTAATCGCAATATGTATTGTCTCTATCAAATGAGTACCCTTGTCTTGCTCACATTTCATCACGAGTTTCATACCCTCAGTTGCTATGTTGTTTTTCTGACAGAACATCAGCGCATAGTATCCTGTACATGTCCCTATTGAGACCAGAAAGAAATCAAACGGTGCTGGGTCAGTACCACTACCTCCTTCCGCAATCGGTTGATCGGTTACAACGGTAAATCCGTTAAAATCAGCATTTACTTTTTTTCCACCAGAGAATGTAATTTCCATTTCCATAGACTCTGCCTCCCATCATTAGGTACTGCACATTTCTTCAATCATCGGAAGTATCTGCTTGTCTTTAAACCCGCGTTGTTGGATCGCATGACTCGGACAAGCACTGACACACGTCCCACACCCTTGACATAACCCTTCGTTAATCGACGCATGGCTGACTGATTTGCCGTCACTTTCTTTTGTCACTCGGTCAATAGCATTGTACGGACATACCGTAAGACACACCCCACACCCACTGCACAGCTCTTCATCAACACAAGCGATATTAGGCTCTGCCTTCAACGTGCTCTGACAGAGGATCGTAGCAGCCCGTGCAGCAGCAGCCTGACCCTGATAAATAGACTCACTGATGAATTTTGGGAGATGGCAGTTCCCTGCGACAAACACACCGCGTGTTGAGAAATCCACAGGGCGGAGCTTCACATGCGCCTCCAGGAAGAACCCGTCATCGTTCACCGGCACCTTCAGCAATTTGCCTATCGCTGGGTTATCTGGATTCGGCTGCAGCCCCGTAGAAAGAATCAGATGGTCTACAGGGATCTTCAACAGTTCCCCGAGCATCGGCTCATGGACTTTGACGATCAGATTGCCTCTGTCTTTGGCTTCAATCTCTGGTTTCTTCTCAGCATCGTACTGGAGGAACACGACACCGTTCTCCCGGGCTTGTTTGTAGTACTTCTCTTTGAACCCATAGGTCATGAGGTCACGGTACAGGATGAAGACCTCGGCACGAGGATTCAACTCTTTGATTTTCAAGGCGTTTTTCACCGCCTGCATACAACAGATACGACTGCAGTACGGTCGCTTGTCATCACGTGATTCTACGCATTGAATCATGACAAAGGTCTCCGTCTTCTGAATATCCTGTGATGTACAGGTGCTCAACCAGCATTCTAACTCTGATTGTGTCAGCACCCGCGGGTTCTTCCCGTAGTGGTAACTTCGTGGTTTGTACTCATCAGCACCAACGGCCACGACCACGACACCATGGGCAAAAGATACTGTACCCTGAGCAGTGGTGATCTCTGATTCGTAGTTCCCCACGTAGCCTTTTAACGATGTAACCTGAGCACAGGTATGCACGGTGATCCTCGGATGCTGCTGCACCTGTGCAACTGTCTGTTTCAAGACAGCGGCCACATCAAGACCATCGACCGTGTAGTACACCTTCTGGAGGTATCCACCAAGGCACGATTCTTTTTCCACAAGCACAGTGTCATAGCCTTGGTCAGCTAAGGAGAGCGCAGCGGTCATCCCTGCGATGCCACCACCGATGACCAGTGCTTTCTGCGTCACCGGTATTTCTGCTTCCTGAATCGGCTGTAGAAACCGTGTTTTTGCCACGGTCATCGCAATCAGTTCCTTTGCCTTCTCTGTCGCTGACAGGGGTTCATCCATGTGCACCCAGGAGCACTGCTCCCTGATGTTGGTCATCTCCAGCAGATACGGATTCAACCCTGCCTCCCGAAGACTCTTCTGGAACAGCGGCTCATGCGTACGGGGCGTACACGCCGCGACAATGATGCGGTTCAACTGGTGCGTGCGAATCGCATCAACGATCTTCTTCTGCGTATCCTCAGAGCAGGTGTACACATTTGGTTCTACAACGATAACATTCGGTAGAGCCTGGGTGGCTTTGACCACAGCAGGGACATCCACATACCCACCAATGTTAATCCCACAATGACAGACAAACACGCCTATCCGTGGTTCCTCAGACGAAACATCCCGCTCCGGTGGATACTGCTTTTCGGTCACCAGTGTTCCCCGAGCGTCCTTCAGTAACGCAGCTGCGTTTGCTGCTGCGGCTGACGCCTGCATGACTGATTCAGGGATCGCCTGCGGCTCTACGAGAGACCCTGCTGCGAACACCCCTGGACGAATCACCACGGGTTCCTCAAGGCGTGTTTGAAGAAACCCAAATTCATTGGCTTGCAGTCCAAGCTTCTCCAAGAGCTCATGTTTCTGCTCCCCAGCACCACACAACCCAACAGACAGAACAACCAGGTGGAACCGCTCTTTCTTCAGCTCCCCGGCATCATCCTCGTACGTGATGAGCAGGTCCTTCGTCGTGGGATCTTCAGTAATCTCAGAAATCCGTGAGCGCACATACCGAACGTTATGCTGCTCCTTTGCTCTAGTAATATATTTATCAAAATCCTTTCCATAGGATCGCACATCGATGTAGAACACAGTTGGCTCAATGTCCGCAGCATGCTCCTTGGCAATCACGGCTTCCTTTGCAGTGTACATACAGCACATCGCAGAGCAGTACTCATGGTTCACCGCTGCATCACGGGACCCGACACAGTGCACCCAGGCGATCTTCGTCGGATGCTGCTGGTCACTCGGACGCAGAATCTTCCCCTGGAACGGACCAGACGCTGACAGGACTCGTTCGAACTCCACACTGGTCATCACATTCTGATAGCGCCGGTAGCCAAACTCTGGTTTCACCACAGGGTCAAAGGGTACCGACCCCGCTGCAAGAATCACCGCACCAACCTGAAGGGTGAGCTCCTCAGGCTTCTGCTCGTGGTTGATGGCACCAGATTTACACTCCTTGACACACCGCATGCAGTCCACGCACCCACGATGCTTCCCGTCCCCTTCTTTATCAATAACGTACGCATTGGGGATCGCCTGTGGGAACGGCTTGTAAATCGCTTTTCGTTTCACCAACCCGTACTCAAACGCGTTCGGCAGAGACACCGGGCAGACGTCCTCGCAGCTCCCACAGGAGGTGCATTTCTCCAGATCCACATACCGTGGCTTCTGCACTGCACGTAGCGTAAAATTCCCAGGCTCTCCTTCCAGAGACTGGACGTCAACAAGGGTGTGCAACGTGATGTTCTCATGTCGTGCACAGTCCACGAGCTTCGGGGATAAAATACACATGGAGCAATCGTTGGTCGGAAACGTCTTGTCCAACTGCGCCATGACCCCCCCGATCGTCGGGGATTTCTCCAAGAGATACACCCGGAACCCCATGTCCGCGAGGTCCAAGGAGGCCTGAACACCAGTAATCCCACCGCCGATCACAGCGACAGCACCAATTGGAGTTGTTTTTTTTGTCATAGCATTCACGATGGACTCTTCCGCTGGTATCCTTCTCTTATCGCAATGTTTCGAATTGCATTCATCAACTTTGGAATCTCCACACCCTGCGGGCATTGCGTCAGACACCGATGGTGAGACGAGCAGATCTCCACGAACTTATTGGAAAACACAGCGTCTTTCCTGCCGACTAAGACATTTTTGATGACCCGTCGTGGGGAATACAAGGGATCAAGCTCACGCTCCGGGCATCCTGCGGTGCACGTCCCACATGAAAAGCATTCGTAGAGGTTCTTGCCTTCTGGGGTGTCTACGATATGGTACTTGAACTGGAAATCAAGGCCTTTCTGTGGTTTCGTCTGCGTTGCATCCTCTGCTTGTTCTTCATAGAGTCTGGTGTTACGAACCGCGTTCATGACTTCTTTGACGTTGACTTTCTGTGGGCATTTCTCCAGACACCGGTAGTGGGCACTGCAGACCCAGAAAAACTCACTAGACAAGACTTCATCCTTTAGTCCTAACAGTGCTTTTCTGATGATGACCCGGGGGTTCCACTCGTTGTTGACCTCCATCTCCGGGCATCGTGCTGTGCATGCGCCACAGGAGAAACACTTCAGGATTCCCTCACCGCCTGGTTCCTTGGCTATCTGATACTTGAAGGAATGGTCAACACTCCGGGAGTCAATCACTGCCATACCTACTTTTCTCCTACCTCTAAGAATTCGTCTTCCTTGTACACAATTAACGGTATCTTCTCATCCTTATCCTTGCCCGGGGTGTAGGAAAACTCCTTCTGCGCCTGCTCTGCGACAGGGATGAACACATCCATCAAGGGGATGGTGTTCGGACAGGCCTGCTCACATAACCCGCACTGGACACAGGAGAGAATCATGTGGTTCATCCTGCCGACGTGGAACAGCAGGGCATCGGTCGGCATCTTCAGCATTCCTTTCATCTCCGCCCGCCGCAGAAACTTGTACGCCTCTGCATCAAACACAGAGGAGTCAAACAAGCACTCTTTGCAGTAGCATACTGGACAGGCTTGACGACAGTTGTGGCAGTTCACACACCGGTCGAAGAACTCAGCAAGCTTCTCAATGCCTTTGATGCCTGCTTTTTCTTTGAGGAACTGCTGCCGTTTCTTTGTTTTGTCTTCACGAACCTGCTGGAGTGCTTTCTGCCGTTCTTTGCTGTCTTTTCCCTCCTCAAGTTTCACATGTTCCACTAGTTGCTTGCCAACGTCGGAATACGCCTCGACAATGATCTGTTTTTCGATGTCAGTGCCATACAACCCTAGGACAATATCAGCGTTCGTCGGGATGGGGTCCTTGCAGACGCGACATGCAGACCGAAGGTACTTGTCCAGGGCATCAGGATTCTTCTTCCACTGCTCAAGCAGATACTCTGTTGGTTTCTGTTTCTCAGGAAACTCCACGTACGTATTCAAGGGAAACGTCCCAAGGCAGTCGATGCCTATGATCACGATGTTCTCCAGTTTCGCCTGGTTCAACTTCACTAATTCTAACAACGCACGAATCTCACAGGAGCGCATCACCACACCAATGGGGTGTGGTGCCGCCTGCACCTTCGTCATCCTGGATACCAGTGCTGCGGTTGAGGCAGCAAGCAGGGGTGCTAGTGGGGCTGCATGAAGCATGTGCGGGTCAGAGACCAGCACTGGGAAGGTCGTCTTCTGTGACGGCATAGCCTGTGGCACGATGAGCGCCTGGAGCTTCTGTGAGGAGAGCAGCTGCCGTAAGAAGTCGTTGATTGCACCGGACACATCCCCATCCTTGACCTTCAACATTTTCTGTACCATCTCATAGTCCTCCTACAGATCCCAGTGTTTCGCCATCGGGTTTGGCCCTAACTTTTTGATGGCTGCGGTCATCTCATTCATCGTATCAGCAAACTTTTGGCCCTCTGACGCAGAAATCCAGCGTAACCACACCCGCTCCTTCTCCAACCTGAGGGTCTCCAGGATGTTCTGCAGCAGCACCATTCGCCTGCGGGCTTTGTAGTTCCCATCGATGTAGTGACAATCCCCTGGGTGACAGCCACCCACAAACACACCATCAGCACCTTCGAGCAGCGCACGGAGAATGTACATGGAATCCACGGAGCCTGAACACATCACCCGGATAATCCGGATGTTCGGGGGGTACTGGATACGACTGGTGCCTGCGAGATCCGCACCTGCGTAGCTACACCAGTTACATAAGAACCCAACGATCTTCGGCTCAAACGGCTCCTTCTTCTGCTCCTTTTTGTCTTCACTCATACTCGTTTCACTCCAAACACGCATCAATCATGGAGACAATCTGACGTTTCGTAAACGTGTTCTGCCGCGACGTACCACTGGGACACACCGCTGCACACGCGCCACACCCCTGGCATAAGATATCATTGACCACCGCGACTTGTTTCTCCTCATCAAAGGTAATTGCATCATATGGACAGACCTCGATGCAGAGTCGACAGCCGGCGCAATTGCGAGACACCACCCGTGCGATGTTGCCTTTTGTCTCCAGGAACTTCCGCGATAGAATCGTGGCTGCCCGTGCACCGGTTGCTTTCGCTTGTATGACGGTTTCTTCAAGGAAACGTGGTGAATGCGCAAGACCACACACGAAGATGCCATCCGCGGAGAAATCCACGGGTCGTAGTTTCACGTGTGCCTCCGCAAAGAACCCATCCTCATTCAACGGCACTTTCAACTGCTGCGCCACTCTGGTGTTCTCCTGCGGCAGGATTCCTGTGCTCAAGACGAGGGTATCAGGATGTAGGTGCACCTCTCGTCCGAGGATAGGATCTGAGGTCTTCACCAGGATTTTTCCTTGCTGCGCACTGACGGCTGGTTCTTTCTTCTCATCAAAACGAATGAACAGGACGCCTGCAGCCCGTGCCGCGTGGTACAACTGGTCCTCACGGAACCCATACGTCCTGATGTCTCGGTACAACACATAGACAGCGCACTCCGGGTTGATGTGCTTGAGTCGCACAGCGTTCTTCAGCGCCTGTGAGCAGCACACCCTGCTGCAGTACGGGTGATCATCATTCCGGGACCCGACGCACTGGATCATTACGACTTCTTTGAGTTTTTTCAGAGAAGGTTTCTCGTCAAACAAGTCTTTTTCAAACTGTGTCTGCGTGGTGATGTCGTCCTGTTTCCCGTACGAATATTCGGTAGGCTCGTAGGGTACGCCACCCGTGGCAACGATGATGACCCCGTGCTGAATCTCGATGCCGTGCTTGTCTTTTTTTGTCTTTACCGTACTCGTGAAATTCCCAACATACCCAGCAACGTTCTCAAGAGTCGTATCAGTGTAGACGGTGATGCGAGGATGTTTTGTGACACGAGCAATCGTCTTCTGCAGGATTTCCTGAGGCTGCTCACCGCGTACTCCAAGATACATGTCTCTGAGGTGCCCACCGAGCTGTGGTTCTTTCTCCACGAGGCTCACTGGGTAGCCTTGATCTGCAAGTGAGAGTGCAGCGTACATGCCTGCGATGCCACCGCCGATGACAAGGGCAGAAGCGACTACAGGGATCTGCAGATGGTGGACCGGGTAGAGCTCTGAGGCTTTTGCCACTGCCATCCGGACGGCATCTATGGCTTTCTCTGTTGCTCTCCCAGGGCTACTTTTATGCACCCAGGAGTTCTGGTCACGCAGATTCGCCATTTCAAAGAGATGTGGGTTTAACCCTGCCTGTCGTAAGGTATCCTGGAATAAGGATTCGTGGGTTCGTGGGGTGCACGATGCGATCACCACACGGTTCAACTTCAGCTCCTTGACTTTCTCCTTGATTTTCTCCTGTGAGTCCTGGGAGCAGGTAAAAATGCTGTCATCAGCGTACACGACGTAGGGAAGGGTGTGTGCGAGTTCCACGACTCGTTTGATATCCACGACGCCAGCGATGTTGATCCCACAGTGGCACACAAACACACCGATTCTGGGGAGCTCTGCTTTCACATCACGTTCTGCTGGGTAGGTTTTCTCAACGATTTCAGAGCCACGGGCATCAGCGATTGCTTTTGCTGCTTCTGCTGCCGCCGCAGAGGCTTGTGTGACACTCTCAGGGATGTCCTTTGGCTCTGTGACCGTCCCTGAGGCGTACACGCCTTCCCGGGTTGTAAGCACTGGATCAACGGGATCTGTGTCAACGAATCCATACTCGTTGAGGTTCACATCCACAGCTTTGCTGAGTTCACCAAGCGCGCTACATGGTTGTAACCCGACGGACAGCACGACCATGCCATAAGTCTCCTGCTTCATCGTACCATCATCGGCAACGTAGCGGATCACGAGGTCCTTGGACTGCCGCTGCTGCTCCACTTTTGAGATACGACATCGACGGTACACCACCCCGTACTCCTCTTGGGCGCGGGAATAGTACTTCTCAAAGTCTTTGCCGAAGGACCGCATATCCATGAAGTAGATGTGGGTCTCAACCCCTGGTGCATGCTCCTTGGCAATGACCGCTTCTTTGGTCGCGTACATGCAGCAAACGGAAGAACAATACTTCCGATTACAGCTCTCATCCCGGGACCCAATGCATTGTAACCACGCTATCTTCTTTGGACTCTTTCCATCGGAGATACGCTGGATGTGCCCCTTGTAGGGTCCTGAGGCTGACAGCATCCGCTCGAACTCAATACTCGTCAGCACGTTGGGGTAGACCTGGTACCCATAGCTATCTGCTTTCGGCGGGCTGTACTCTGAGAATCCCGGGGACAGGATGACAGCCCCAACATCAATAGTCTCGGTAGACAGTTTCATCTCATGAGAAATCGCATCGCGGCCGCACCACAGTACACATTGCAGGCATTCGCAGCACCCGGAGCAGTTGAGGCATCGTTTTGCCTCACGGAGCAGTTGCTCTCTGGTGAACCCCTGGTCAACCTCTGCGAAAGATGTGATGCGTTCTTCAACCGGAAGAAGCATGGAGTGTTCCCGGGGGATGGGAATGCGAACAGTTGCGGGGGGGATGTCTGCTTTTTTTTGTTCTCTGTGGTTGCGTCCTGCGATGAGGTCCTGGTTGTTCACAAATCGGTCAATGGAGATGGCGGCTTGGTGTCCCGCGGCGATGGCTTCGACGGCGGAGGCTGGTCCGCTGACAGCGTCTCCCCCGGCGAACACCCATTCTTGTGAGGTCTGCAGGGTGAGGGGGTCAGCGTGGATGAACCCGTTCTTCGTAATCGTTATGTTGGCATCGTCCATGAGTTGTGTGTCGAGTTCTTGTCCGATGGCAAAGATGGTGTAGTCGCAGGGGATGTCGAATTCAGAGTTTGGAACGGGCTGTGGTCGCCGTCGGCCTGAGTCATCTGGTTCTCCGAGCTTCATTTGTATGCATTGGAGACAGGTTTCTTTTTCTTTTTTCTGCAGCATGGTTGGTGCGGTGAGGAACTGGAAGGGGATGCCTTCATCTTGTGCGTGTTGTATTTCTTCTGTGTGTGCTGGCATTTCTTTCTGGGTGCGTCGGTAGAGGATGGTAACGGTGCCGCCGAGTCGTCGGGCGGTGCGTGCCGAGTCCATAGCAACGTTGCCCCCGCCGATGACCAGGATTTTTTTTCCTTTGAAGTAGTCGGGTGCAATCATGTTCCTGTTGAGTTGCTTGAGGTATTCAACTCCTTCAAGGGCGCAGGTGTCGGTGCCGGTGCAGCATTCGATGCCTGCAGCACGGCTCTTGTGGGCACCGATAGCGAGGAAGACGGCGTGGTAGCCTTGTTTTTTGAGATCAGGTAGGGTGAAGTCTCTGCCGAGTTTCTGGTTGTTTTTGATCTCGATGTGGTGCTCAGTGCAGAGCAGGTCGATTTCTTTGCGGAGATAGTCTTTGGGGAGGCGGTAGCCGGGTACGCCGTAGTGGAGCATGCCGCCGCTGTGTTTTTCTGCTTCATAGATGATGGGTGTGTAGCCTTGTTGTGCGAGGTCGACAGCACAGGTCAGTCCCGCGGGTCCGGAGCCGATGATCGCGATTTTTTGTCCTTTTCCTCGTTTCTTCTTTTTTGTGGTGCTGATGTCTTTTTGTTTGTCCTGCTGCAGCTGTCTGTATGTGGTGAGTTCTTCTGGGTGTTGGTAGATGTGATCTGCGATGTAGCGTCGTATTTTACATATTGACAACGGTTCTTCGATGTCTTTCCGGTTGCAGTCGGTTTCGCAGGGGTGATAGCAGATTCGTCCGAGTGATCCTGGGAGGGGGATGATCTCTCTGATGAGTTCGTAGGCCTCTGCGTACTGTTCTTGGGCGGCGAGGGCGATGAACGCGTGGGCGTTGAGGCCTGCTGGGCAGGCGATGCGACACGGGGATTCCCCCTGGTTTTTTTGAATAGAAAACGCGTTGGGAATTGCCTGAGGAAACGGTTGATAAATGGCCTTGTGGGTCGCAAGTCCTTCATCAAACGCAGAGTGCAGTGAGACCGGGCAATGCTCGACACAATCGCCGCAGCCGTTACATTTCTCTAAGTCAACGTACCGCGGATGCTTACGCAGTGTCACCTGGAAGTTGCCGACCTCACCTGCGACACGAGTGACTTCTGCGTTGGTGATAATCCTGATGTTCTCATGCCGTCCTGTGTACACGAGCTTTGGGGCAAGAATGCACATCGCGCAATCATTGGTCGGGAACGTCTTGTCCAGCTGCGTCATCGTGCCCCCGATGCTGAGGTCACGCTCCACGAGGTACACTTTAAACCCTGCATCAGCAAGATCCAGTGAGGACTGAATCCCTGAGATACCACCACCGATGACCATGACTGACCCATGGGTCGTTGTTGCAGGTGTCTTTGTTTTCGCATCCTTCCCCATTCAGGTACCTCACATCATGTCGTCAACCATGTTCAGCAGTTGCTTCTTTGTGAAATTCTTGTGAATAGACGCGTTGCTTGGGCATGCGGCGATACACGCACCGCAGCCCGCGCAGAGTGCTTCATTGACCTCTGCGATACGGGTTCTCTCATTCAACGTACGTGCCTCGTACGGGCAGACTTCCACGCAGATGCCACACCCAGTGCATGCCTCTTCATCGACCATGGCGATGAGCGGGTCGATCTCAAGTTCTTTCTTTGTCAGAATCGTTGCTGCTCGCGAGGCAGCCGCACTAGCCTGTGAGACGGTGTCCTGTATATCTTTTGGTCCCTGGCAGCAGCCTGCGATGAAGATTCCGTTGACGAAGGTGTCGACAGGGCGGAGCTTCGGGTGTGCTTCGAGGAAGAAGCCGTCGCCACTGAGGGTTAAGCGGAGGAGACGGGCGAATGCTGTCGCGTCTGCCTGTGGCATCAGTGCTGGGATGAGTACGACGAGGTCGGTTTTTATTTCAAACAATTTACTCGTCGTGGTATCAAAAATATCTATCTTCAGGTACTCCTTCATGTCGCGGACTTCCGAGGGACGTCCTCGGAAGAGATTCGTCGGCAGCCCCCGGACTTTCCGGTAGAACTCCTCGTAGCCTTTTCCATACGCCCTGATGTCCTGGTAGCAGAGGTTGATTTCCACGTCCTCCCCGAGCTTCTCCTTGAGGAGGTAGACTTGTTTGAGTGCACTCATGCATCCAATGCGGCAGCACCAGGTGCACTGGGTCTCATCACGGGAGCCTGCGCAGAGGATGAAGGTCACGCTCTTGGGTTTCTGCTGGTTTGATGGTCGGAGGATCTCTCCTTTGGTTGGTCCTGAGGAGCTGATGAGCCGCTCGAGTTCAAGAGACGTAATTACATCCGGTGATGTCGTATAGCCGTACTCGTAGAGGCGTCCTGGGTCCAGTAGCTGGTACCCCGTGGTGACGATGATCGCCCCGACTTTGCGCTCCACAAGTTCTTCTTTCTGGGTGAAATCAATAGCGCCCTGCGCACAGGCTTTCTGACACGCTGGTTCATCTCCGCACTTCCCCTTGGTGAGGAAGAGGCATGTGGAGTCATCGATACAGTACTTGAGCGGGACTGCCTGGGGAAACGGCATGTACGCAGCGCTGCGCTTCCCAAGTCCTTCATTGAATTCACTCACGACACGGTCTTTCAGCCTGCATGCTGCGGCACAGTCACCACACCCCGTACATTTATCTAGAGTAACGTACCGGGGTTTCTTCTTGATGGTCACCGTGTAATTCCCAATGCTGCCCTCTACGTTTTGCAGCTCAGCGTAGGTTAGCAGCTCGATTTTTTCGTGATTAGCAACCTCCATCATCTTTGGAGTGAGAATGCAGGAGGAGCAGTCCAGGGTCGGGAAGGTTTTATCCAGTTGTGCCATGTGCCCGCCGATGCTTGGTTGACGTTCCACAAGCGTGATGTCGAAGCCATCGTTGGCGAGATCCAGTGCGGCTTGGATGCCTGCGATGCCTCCACCGATCACTAATGCTTTTGGAACGACGGGGATCATCGATGGTTCCAGTGGTTCTAACAAGCGTGCCTTTCCCACGGCGCTGCGCACCAGTGCTTTTGCCTTCTCGGTGGCCGCCTCTTTTGTGGTATGCGCCCAGGAGCACTGCTCCCTGATGTTTGCGATCTCCACGCGATACGGGTTCACCCCGCCGTCCTTGGCAACGCGACGAAAGGTATGCTCATGCATCCGTGGTGAGCAGGAGGCGATGACCACGGCATCCAATTTATGTTTCTTAATGGAGTCTTTGATCAGTGTTGCACCGACATCAGAGCACATGTACTTGTACTCCTTGGCGATCACAACGTTTGGCAGCGTACCTGCGTAGTCAGCCAATGCCTTGACATCAACGGTCTGCGCAATATTGATGCCACAGTGACAGACGAACACCCCGACGCGACGCACTGCTCAGGCTCCCCCCTCTACGGTGAGTTTTTCAACAGGGCTCTGATTCAAGTGTAACCCTAGTTTTTCAGCGGGTAGACCAAACGCCAGTCCAAGGAGCTGGGTGAGATAAAAGACCGGGACGTCAAGCTTCGCGGCGATGGTTTCCCCTGCTTTTGTCTGTCGGGCGTCAAACATCTTGTGACACCAGGGGCAGACGTCTACGAGCCCCTGGATGCCGTGGTGTTGGATCGCCTGGAGTTTCTGCCCTGTCTTCGTCAACGCTGATTCAGGGAGGTTCGCGAGTAGTGGCGCCCCGCAGCAGTCCAGTTTCTCAGGGTAGTCTTCTACGGGTTCAGCGCCCAGTGCTCTGAGGATGGCTTCAATTTTCAATGGATGTTCCGAGTCATCAGGCCGACCAATCTCCTTTGGCCGTATCGCATGACATCCGTAATGGACCGCCAGCTTCCAACCCTTCAACGGGTGTTTCACCTGCTGTTTAATCTTTTCAATGCCGATGTGATCGTAGAGTAAATCAATGGTATGGACCACCTGTTGCGACCCTGTGTACGTCAGGTTTTCTGCAGACAGCAGGGTATTGATGCGCTCTCTCATGGCTGTGTTGTGGTCCAGTATATGTTTGCATTCGCTGAGTGCGAGGTGGCACATGGCGCAGGGCGCGTAGAGATCAAGCTGCTGCTGTTCAGCAAGGGCGATGTTGCGCGCAGCCAGGTACAATGAGAGGAGTTGGTTGACGCTCTTCATGGGTTCGCCACAGCATGAGAACTCAGGAACATCTACCAACTGTACCTGGAGTACAGGGAGGCTTTCTCGAAGGGAGAGTTCATAGGCGTACTGCTCCGTGGGCATCAGACACCCCGGGTACAGCGCGTATTTCATGTGTGTTGTCATAGGCGTTAAACTTTTTCTGTGGCGATTTTCATGACTGCTGCTTGGAATTTCTGTGCATCGGTTGGTTTGGAGAGCGGCGGTAGGCCTAGCTCATCTCGTTTCACCGTAGTGTTCATCCGTGTTGTAATCTGTTGGATATCTTGGATTAGTCCGAGTGAGAGAATCGATTGGAGCATGGCAGTGTACTTCCCCGGTATCTGTTTCCCACTGGCGACCGCCATGTTCTTGAGGGCGAAAAGGATTTCTATGGGTGCGACACGTTGCGGGCACCGTTCCCTGCATTTCATACAGGTCATGCATGTCCAGATGATGTCACTGTTGACCAGCTCGTTGATCAGTCCTCGCTTAAGGAGTGCGACGATTTTATGCGGCTCCAGCTCAAGGAGTTTATGTGCCTCACACCCCGAGGTGCACTTTGCGCATTGGTAACAGTAACTTGAGATTTCATTCTGCAAGCTTACAAGTCGAGCGTTGATTTCTCTCTGTTGCTCGGTCTGCGGCTCCCCCATAGAAGTTAAGTCAACGATCGTCATTTTACTCCCGCGTTCTCAATTATTAACAATTGTTAACTCTATATATACTTTTCCGGCTTCTTGGCACATGGTTTATCGAAACATCATATTTAAAACTATCAATAATAAAAAGGCACTCCATGACTAATTTTACCGTCAGCTGCTGCGTTCCTCATTTCTAAACACGAAGGTCTGCAGCGTTTACATCGCAATGTAAAAGTTGCATTAATATAGCATGACACAATACCGCTACACCAACACACCGGAGCGATACCACTATGACCCATCTCACAGAAAAACAGTTACTTGAAAAGGCATACAAACCAGGGAAGGACGCGATGGCGTTACATCCATTCTATCATGGAAAAATAGAAGTCATACCCAAATGCCGTATCAAAGATTTCAACGACTTCGCGATCTGGTACACCCCCGGCGTCGCAGAGCCGTGCAAGGACATACAAAAGCACCCGCTGAAAGTCTTTGACTACACCAACAAGTGGAACACCGTCGCCGTGGTCAGCGATGGGACTCGCGTTCTTGGCTTAGGAGACATCGGCCCTGAGGCAGGACTCCCCGTCATGGAAGGAAAATCACTCCTCTTCAAGTACCTCGGGGGCGTCGATGCGTACCCCCTCTGTCTAGACACGAAAGATCCTGACGAGATTATCCAGGCAGTCAAATGGCTCAAACCCAGCTTCGGCGGCATCAACCTGGAAGACATCGCGAAACCAAAGTGCTTCTACATCCTCAACAGGCTGCGGAAGGAACTGGACATCCCCGTCTGGCATGATGACCAACAAGGGACAGCAACCATCGTCACCGCAGGAGCCATCAACGCACTCAAGATCGTTGGTAAACCCCTCTCCACCACCTTAGTCAGCATGGTAGGCGCAGGGGCAGCAAACATCGCTATCGCCCGAGTTCTCATCGCGGCAGGCGTACGACAAAAGAACATCATCATGGCAGACAGCAAAGGAATTCTCCATCCCACCAGGAAAGATTTGGAGAAAGAAAAAGACAGCAACCCTGAGAAGTGGCAGATGTGCCTGAACTCAAACCACGAAGGAAGAACCGGAAACGTCTCCGAAGCACTACGCAACACTGACATCTGCATCGCTGCTAGTACACCTGGACCTGGTACTATAAAGAAAGCGTGGGTCAGCACCATGGCAGATGACGCTATTGTGTTTGCCACCGCCAACCCAAACCCTGAAATCTGGCCATGGGAAGCACGCGATGCCGGCGCTCGTATCATCGCCACAGGCAGGTCAGATTTCCCCAACCAAATCAACAACTCGCTTGGGTTCCCTGGCATCTTCCGAGGGACTCTGGACGTCCGCGCGGAGACCATCACTGATGAGATGTGCATTGCTGCTGCACTTGAACTCGCACACACTGCTGAGGACCACGGCCTGCAGGACGACTACATTGTGCCCACCATGGACTCCTGGGATGTGTTTCCCCGGGAGGCAGTCGCGGTAGGCTTACAAGCCATCAACCAAGGGATCGCACGCCTCAAACCATCCCGTCAGCAGCTCTTTGAGCAGGCCACAGCTCTCATCAAGAAATCCCGAGACATCACGACGAATCTGATGCAAGAAGGGTTCATTCCACCCGCCCCTCTGTAACCGAAAAAGAACACAGAGAACCCTCGAGAAATAACAACTTTTAAATGAGGTGAACCGTTCACGGTTTCCTTGGGGCCAGTTCACCTTTTCATCACTGTTTGACCCGTACATGAAAAAAGGTGTCTCACATGAACACACTCAGAGCCATTACAAAAAAAGAATTACACTGTTTTGTAGATGCCCTCATCGCTGACGGGACCTACGATGTCGTCGGCGTGAAGGCAAAAGGAAAACGCTTCGTCTACGGTCCATTGGACCATGCTGAGGATCTCAGACTGGACCACGATGTAACCATCCTGCCACCAAAGAAGTACTTCCTCCCTCCCCTCGAGTCTATGATGCAGTACGACTTAAAGAAACCCTTCGAGGTGCAGGCAACGTTTGATAACAAACAGCGCATCATCATCGGGATGCACCCCTATGATATCATCGCACTGCAGCAGACCGATGTGGTCTACTTAGACGAGCAACAGGATGATTTCTACAAGAAACGGCGAGACAACACCATCATCATAGGCTCAGATATCGATGCTGTCTCAGAGAGATCCTTTGCGGGGAGCATGAACACCCATGTTGCTGACACAGGCTTTGATGTCCTCATCTCGAATATCGGCACCCAGTACCTCCTCACCATCGGCTCTGAGAAAGGAAAGCAGTTGGTGGAGACCTATGCGAAGACAAAAGAAGCAACTGCCGCGGACCTGAAAAAATTACAACAGAAGCGAAACACCCTTCTGGAGAAGTACAAACAGAAAGTAAACATAACAACGAAGGATTGGCCAGGTGTTCTCGTCGCCAACTATCAACACGCGATCTGGGAGGAGCACGCAGACACCTGTTTGGAGTGCAGCTCCTGCACCATGGTCTGCCCCACGTGCTTCTGCTACGATGTACGCGATCAAGTGTCCTTGAATCTGAAAGACGGTCAACGCGTTCGCACGTGGGATGGCTGTTTACTGCGGGACTTCACCAGAGTAGGGAGCGGTGAGGTGTTCCGAGAGGAAGTCAAGGAACGCTACCGTCATCGCTTCTACAGAAAAGGCAACTACCTCCCTGCACGCTACGGGTTTGTCGCATGCGTCGGATGCGGTCGATGCGGCATCGCATGTCTCCCTGACATCGCTGACCCCTGCAACCTCATCAATGAGCTTGCCTCCTTTGGCAGAGAGGAAGACACAGAACGCTTCTTCATTAAGCAGAAAACAACGGTCGAGGAGACAGGCATCATCCATGTGCCGCGGAGTGCCACCGTCACACGGGTCGAGCATTTCAATGACCTGGACACCTTCTTTGAAATCCAACTTGATGATGGGAAGCCACTTGGGCATAAACCTGGTCAGTTTGTGGAAATCTCGTTGTTTGGCATAGGAGAAGCACCCTTCGGTGTGTCGTCACCACCCAGTGACACCCCTCGTTTTGAGATCATGGTTCGCACCGTTGGGAATGTCACTTCAAAGCTAGCGCAGTTGAAGTCTGGTGACAAAGTCGGTGTTCGCGGACCCCTGGGCAACGGGTTTGACACCACGTCTTTTGAGGGGAAGAACCTCATCTTCACCTCTGGTGGAACCGGGATGGTTCCCATGCGGTCCTTGATTAATTTCGTCCTTGACCCGAAGCACCGGAAGAAATTCAAGAATATCACCATTCTCTACGGTGCAAAGCAACCGAAGGAAATCACATTCATGAAGGATGTGGACCACTGGAAAACCGTGTGCGATACGCAGTGTGAAGTCACGGTCGATCGCTGTGATGAAAAGGAGTGTTGGAACGGCTGCATCGGCTTGGTGACAACCCTGTTCCCGAAGATTCGCATGGATATGTATGACTCAAAAAACACGATTGCTATCGTCATAGGCCCCCCCATTATGTACAAGTTTGTGATCCAGTGCCTCAAGACCATGGGGATTCCTGATGAGAATATCTACGTGTCCTTGGAACGGCGGATGAAATGCGGTGTCGGTAAATGTGGTCACTGTCAAATCAACGGCATCTACACCTGCAAGGAAGGACCCGTGTTCAATTACAATCAGATTAAGCAGCTGCCGGAGGCGTTTGAATGAAACAGAAACCACGTGTCGCAGTATTTGATTTTGCAGATTGCGAAGGTTGTGAACTGCAGATTGCGAACCTTGAGGAGGAAATCATTGATCTCCTTGAGATCGTCGATGTCGTCTCGTTCCGCGAGGTCATGAAGGAGCACTCAGATCAGTACGACATCGCCCTTGTTGAAGGCTCCATCATGAGGCCGATCGATGAGAAACGACTACAAGGCATTCGTAAAAACGCTAAGATCCTCGTCGCCCTGGGTGCCTGTGCAACCATTGGTGGTGTCAACAAGATACGAAACCAGTGGATGCCTGACGAGGTGATGAAGCAGGTGTACGGTGATGCGAAGGTCAAAGGAAATGAATTGTTCAACGTAGGCAAAGCAAAAGCACTCAACGAAGTTGTTCCCGTTGATTACTACATCCATGGCTGTCCTATTGACCGCGATGAGTTCAAACAAGTCATCACAGCGCTTGCGTTAGGCAAGAAACCAGAGATACCACGGTACCCTGTGTGTGTCGAGTGCAAGAAAAACGAAAACATCTGCCAGTTCGAACTGGGGAACTTCTGCCTCGGTCCCATCACGCGTGCAGGATGCAAAGCCATTTGTCCGACGCACAACATGCCCTGCGACGGCTGCCGTGGACTCATTAAGAAAGCAGAGACCGAGTGCGTCAAAGAAGTCCTTGAGCGGTACCACCTCACCTACGAGGATATCCGCCGACGGTGTACGATGTACAACTACGGACGGGAGGAGTGCACCTATGACAAGTAAGAAGGATTTCTCTATACACGTAGAGCACCTGACCCGTGTTGAGGGACATGGCAATATCATCCTTGATGTCAAGAACGGCGCAATACAACAAGTGCAGTGGCAGGTCAGTGAAGCACCACGGTTCTTCGAAGCCATGTTGCGCGGGCAACACTACCATGAACTCCGTCCCATCACCTCACGCATCTGCGGTATTTGCTCCATTGGACACTCCCTTGCTTCGTTGAAGGCAACCGAGGACGCCTTAGGTCTGCAGATTACACCACAGACCGGGATGCTCCGTCGCCTCGCCATCAATGCAGAGAACATGCAGAGTCACATCCTGCACATTGGGTACCTCGCAGCCCCTGATCTCTTCGGAGTCGGCAGCGTGTTTCCCCTCATCGGCGGCAAGCATACCGATGCTGTCCTGAAAATCGTATGGCTTCATCGTCTCGCCAACGAGATGTCTGATCTCATCTGTGGACGGACGATTCACCCGATCCGACTCATCGTCGGTGGTTTCTCCGCTCTACCGACCCCAACGCAGCTTACGAACCTACGGAAACGACTCGAAGAGGGACAGACAGTCACCCAGCAGGTCGCAGACATCATCCATGGTGTCGCTGACCGTCTCCCTACCTTTACTCGTGAAACCGAGTACATTGCGCTGAGCACAGGTGATGAGTACGCGTTCTACGATGGCAACATCACATCCACAGATACCGGTGTCGTTTCAGACCCGCTGCGCTACCCCACCATAACCAACGAGTACGTCGTCCCACAGTCGACTGCGAAGTATACGAAGCATCACCGCGATTCCTACATGGTAGGCGCGTTAGCCCGGTTTAACAACAACAGCAGTCAGCTGCACCCTAAAGCAAAACACCTGGCGCAGTTGTTCCACCTCAACGCTATCAACTACAACCCGTTTATGAACACCATCGCCCAGCTGGTCGAGTACATGCACAACATCGAAGACTCGATTCACCTGATAGACGCCTTACTTGACGGGTCTCTGAAAGAAGAGAAGCCTGTGAAAGCCAAACCAAAAGCGGGACGAGGGGTTGGCCTGGTAGAAGTGCCGCGTGGGCTTCTCATCCATGACTACACATTGAATGCACAGGGGTATTGCACGAAAGCAAACTGTGTTATTCCGACCAATCAGAACCATGCGAACATACAAAAGGATATGGAGAAACTCGTCCCAGAAATCCTCGATCAGTCACCACAGGACATCGAGTTGACGTTGGAGATGCTGGTCCGGGCGTACGACCCCTGTATCTCCTGCTCGACGCACTATCTCACGGTCACGTTCATCTAGGATTCTTTTCCTATGGCGAGAATCGGTGTGATAGGTCTTGGAAATATACTCCGCAGGGATGACGGCATCGGGGTCGTTCTTCTCAATCTGTTGAAAACACAGAAAGACCCCCGATTCAAGGACATAGAATTCATTGATGGAGGAACTGGTGGCATGAATCTGTTGCACCTCCTCCCTCGTTTTGATGTCCTGCTGCTCATTGATGCGATCAATTTTCAGGGGTTTCCGGGTGAATCACGCCTCTTTCGATTCAAGGAGCTACAACAGCAGCACGTCTCAGAGCCTCTCTCAACGCACATCACCAACATCCTTCGCGTGCTGTCCCTCTCAGAACAGCTCCACGAGCTCCCCACGGAGGTCCTCCTGTTTGGCATCCAGCCGAAAGACATCTCACCAGGCACCTCGCTGTCAGATGACGTCGCGCACAGGGTGAATGACACCCTTAATGCGTTAATAGACGAACTCCAACGCCTTGTCTCGGTGCACCATAAAAAGTAACAGTTTTCATGTCGCTTCATTCTTTTTTCTGTATCAACGGATTCGGCCCGAGTTCCTTGATGTCTCGGACGAACTCAGTCACAACCTGAGCGAATTTCTGTCCCTCAGATGCTGAGATGTACTCAAAGCGGACGCGACGAGGATCAATACCAAGTTCCTCGAGCAGTTTCTGCAGCAGCTTGATGCGGCGGTTTGTCTTGTAATTCCCAGATTGGTAGTGACAGTCACCAGGATGACAGCCTGCCACCAGCACCCCATCAATACCTTTCTGTAGCGCCTCAAGGATAAAGACCGGGTCAACACGACCAGAGCACATGACCCGAATAGACCGTAGGTTTGCGGGATACTTCATGCGACTCGTCCCCGCTAAATCCGCGCCTGCGTAGCTGCACCAGTTACACAGAAATCCGATGAGTCGTGGTTCAAACTCCGCTGCTGCCTTCGTTGTCATGGTTGACTTTTCCCCCTCTTCAGTTCAGTGAGCACCAGTTGTGCTGCCACGGGCACCGCACGTTCGATCTCCGTGCTTAACTCCTCCCCAAACTCAGGGGTCTGGTTCACCACGATACCAATGATGACGATAGTGTGTGGGCACGATTCGACACCAAGGTTCCGCGCCAGAGTCATCGCCTCAGCAAAGGAGACATCGTGCGGGTTGCACGAGTAGACTGTCTTGCCCTCGGGCAGCGGCAGTCGTTCAACAGTCCCATTTTTTTTTGTTGTATCGCGTATCGCATCGATGAGGATCACGGAATCGTACCCCTGAACCACATCGAGCAAATTCAATCCACCAGTGTACGCCACGTCGACGTGTACTGTGGGATCATCAATGCGTTCTTTGACGTACTGGGCAACATGTAAACCAATGCTATCATCTTGAAGGATAGGATTACCAACACCTAGAACCATGGTTTTCATAGTGGTCCTCTTGAAAGAGACGTCACCAACTGTTTCTTTGAATTCCGAATGTCCACGGTCAGTGGCATGCCCCCAGGCAACGTGTGCGTCGCACACGCAAAACAAGGGTCATAGGCGCGAAATGCCATTTCCACCTTGTTGAGCAATCCGTCGTTGATGACTCCCCTGTGAATCGCCCCTTTTGCTGCGTCACGCACTGACATTGTGATGGCACCTGCATTATTGGTTGTTGCGACAATCAAATTTGCTCTCTGAATCAACCCGTGTTTATCGAGGATGTAATGGTGGAAGAGGGTGCCTCGGGCTGCTTCGACAACACCAACCCCCTCGGTTGGCTCTCCGACAGGGTTCCGAATGTGCGTCGAGGTAATCTCCGGGTCGTTTATCAGTTCGAGAGCACGTTCTGTGGCATACAACAGTTCAATGAGACGCGCCCAGTGGAACGCAAGGGTAGAGTTTATGGGTTTACCGCCTAACGTGTCAAACATCCGTTTGTATTCTTTCTGCGCCTGAGGCGTCGCCATTCCCTCTGCTGCGTTGAGTCTGCCGAGCGGTCCGACACGGTACACACCGCTCTGTTTCCCGTCAGTGAACCCCTGCCATCCGATTTTTTTCAGGTAGGGAAACTTCATGTAACTCCATTCTTCCACATGCTCTGCGAGATGCTTGGAGTACTCGTTGGCTTTGAATTTCAGGAGTTCGTCTCCTTGTTGGTCTGTGACTCTCACGTGCCCATCGTAAAAATTCACCAAGTTTTTTTTATCCACAAGCCCCATGTTGTAGGTTTTCAAGGTGTAGGGGTCTGAGCGTATCAACTCCAGGTACTCCCTTTTTTGTAAGACCACACTATCAAATAGGGTCAGGGAGAACTGCGCGAATTTAATACAAGACGTGATCATCTCTTTGATTTCTTTGGTTTCTTCACGGGTAAGTCCCTTCGAGACGCCGCCAGGCAGTCCACACACAGGGTGTGTTGCTTTTCCGCCGAGAATCGCGGTTATTTTTTGTCCATAGGCCCGATGTTTAATCACGTCTTTTCCTACATCAAGACCTGCTTTCTCAATTACGCCAAGGATGTTTCGCTTCGGCGCAGGAGCATCTGGGCCGACGATGAAATCAGGGCCACCGAGGAAGTAGAAATGCAAGATGTGGTCGTAAATGATGTACCCGCAGTACAAGAGTTCACGGAGTTTTTTTGCTGCAGAGGGTGGTTCGACGTGGAACGCAGCATCGAGTGCTTTTGTTGCTGCGAAATGGTGAGCCACAGGGCAGACTCCGCAGATGCGTGAGGTGATCTGTGGCATATCCTCAGCCCGTCTCCCCTGTGAGAACCGCTCAAACCCGCGTAGCTCAGGGATCTGCAGGTACGCGTTCTCTACGTTCCCATGATCGTTTAAAAAAATCGTGATCTTCCCATGCCCCTCCAAGCGGGTGATCGGGTCAATGGTCACGGTCTTCATTTCATCACCTTCCTCTTAATGATAGACACGGGAAGGGTGTATTTGTAGAATGATCCTACGACGTCTCTGACTTGCTCGATGAGTGCGTTGACCTGTTCCGGCGTCATCTTTTCTTCATCGTCGATACCAAGGATGGATGCCAGGGCTGAGATCATGCTTGCTCCCTGGTCACGTGCGTTGGGAAGCAGACCACCGCACCCCGTGCATGGCATGTTTGCTTCCATGCATCTCCCACGGCACCCTGCCCGTGTAGCAGGGCCAAGGCACAGCACGTTCTGCTCAAGGAAACATTTCTCTTCAATGTGGTCAAGCTCGTAGATTCGTTTGAGTGAGGTGATTTTTTTTTCAGACAGCTTGTATTTGCACTCGTCACAGACCGACTTCAATGGTGCTAACACTGATCCTTTTGGAGGCAGTGAACCAGAAAGAATTGCTTGGAATGCATCGGAAATCAACCATGGTGGTGGTGGGCACCCTGGGAGGTAGTAATCCACGTCGACGACTTGATCAAGGCTTTTGACGGTATCGTAAAACTCAGGGAGTGAGAGCGTCCCTTCGTTGACTTTCGCTTGCGTCGTAGGAACACTTTTGTGTGGGTTTTCTGTGGAAGGGTTATCCAGGTACGCAGTCTCAAACACTCCTTGTCGATTCGACAGATTCGCAAGACCAGGGATTCCCCCGCTGACTGCACAGGCGCCAAAAGCAATCATGATTTTTGATTTCTGTCTGAGCAGTTTCGCTACGTGTTCATTCTCAGAGGTTCGGATCGCACCATTGAAGAGACACACGTCTATGCTGTGGTCCTTCCACGCCTCAACATCTTTGTACTTTGTATCGACTGCCACTGGCCAGAACACGATGTCCGCGGCAGCAGTGACATCGAGTAAGTGTTCATCGAGGTCCAGCATGGCGATTTCGCATCCACCGCAGCTCGCTGCCCAGTACAACGCGACTTGGAGTTTCTTTCTTTCTTTTGACGAAGAATGTTTCTCTGCAGTCATGACGTCACCAACTCCCCCGGATTTGTATAACTCTCTTTAGAACACCTTCCCTATGTCAGCAGCGTTAGTCTCTTGTTGCACCAGCAAGATTCCCTCGGGAGGATGTAGGGTTTTCACGGCAGAGTAAAACAATTATTATATATTAACCTATCATTGATGTTCAGCATTATTGTGGAGCAATGATCTGCCATGGGCATCAAACACAATGATGAGTGGTCCAAACTCTTTTACGGTGAGCACCCAGACTGCTTCCAGAACCCCAAGTTCCCTTAACCAGAATACGTCTCTGACCGTCTGGACTGCATCTGCGGCAAGCGCACCAACCCCACCAGGGTACGCCGCATACACTCCTACGTGATTTCGCAGCGCCTCCCGGGTACGTCTCCCCATCCCTCCTTTTCCAATGATGAAGGGTATGTTGTATTTTCGTATGAGACGACCCATGACCTCCTCCATTCTATTGCTGGTTGTGGGGCCTGCGGACACCACCTGCCACCCTGCTTTTGTTTTCTTCACCAATGGTCCACAGTGATACAACGCCATCTCTGAGGGGGAAAACGGGATGTCCTGTCTTCTTTTTTGAAGCATCAGATAATGCGCTTTGTCTCTCGCGGTGAACACCTCTCCTGTGAGGTAGACAATGTCACCACAGTGCAACTGACGTATCTTCTCAGGTGACAGCGGGGTGGTGAGGTGGTACTCCATGTCATTTCACCTCCCAGGTTCCATCCGCATGGATGACCATGGTCGCTCTGCGGTCTGCCCAGCACTGCACCACAATGCCAACAGGCAGACTTGCCGGGTGACGATGTGCTGTTTCAATGTGAACATCCAGGACAGTGGTCTTGCCTCCCAACCCCATCGGCCCTATCCCGCTCGCATTGATGCTCTGTGTTATCTTCCGTTCCAGTGTCGCGACACGTCGATTCTGATGGCGCTGGCCGACAGGACGCAGGAGCGCTTGTTTCGCCAACTTTACCGCGAGATCTGCCCCGCCGCCAATCCCGATACCGACGATGGTGGGTGGGCAAGGGCTGCCGCCTGCTTTGACGATCTCTTCAACAACAAACTGTTGTACGCCCTCCAGGCCGGCACTGGGTTTTAACATCCCTAGTCTGCTCATGTTTTCACTGCCGCCACCTTTCGGAAGCACGGTGATCCAGATGTCGTCTCCCTCGCAGAGATCCCAGGTGATCGCTGGGATATGCTCCCCGGTGTTGTCACCAGGGTTTTTTCCTGACACGGGATCAACAGTGTTCGGGCGTAGCGGGATTGCAGTCGTGGCGTGTTTGACGGCAGCAGTGATACTTGCTGTGAGGCCGCTCAGGTAGGGAGACTTCACACCGGCGGTGACAAAAAATGACTGAATACCGGTGTCCTGACACATCGGACGACCCGTGTGGCGTGCTACCTGGATGTTCTTTAGGATAATCTCCAGTTGGATCTTTGCGATGCCTTTCTCTCGAGAGCACGCAGTACGCAAGGCGTTGATGACGTCGTGTGGTAACTCAGTTTCTGCTTTTGTCAATAGCGCGACGATACCTGCTTTTATGCCTCGCTGTTTCATTGTACCACTCTTACGATTCCGACTGCTCGATGCCTGTTTTGAGTGCCTGCTCCTCTGCCTTTCTTTCATAAAACAATTAGGATGAATGACGTGGTGTACTGCTCTACAAATCACCCCACATGAATGTCGGGGGTGAACTTACGGTCACGTAGACTGCTTTCTTCTTACCAATGTTTTTTGCCCGATGTCGCACATTGGACAGATGCCACAACAAATCACCTTCACTGAGTTTATACGAATGCTCACCGACGGTGTACTCTATTTCCCCTTGCAGCATCAAATGCATCTCCTCACCTTGATGCTGGAACCATCGTGATTCAGCTTGTGGATCCAGCTCTGCAACAATGGATTCTATCTGCTTGGTTTTCAGCATGAGACGGTAGTGTCGCCCTGGTCGTTTCAATTCGCTTTTTTGATCCCCTTTCTTGACAAGAATGACCTCATCCATTCGTTTACCCCACGCAGTGAAGTTGCCATGATTTAATAAACATTTCTTAACAACATTTCACCAGAGGATACAAGCGTGTGGTCTCACTAGACGGGGCAGGTGTGTGGTGTTTCCTCTGGAGCGGAGGGGAGCACTCCTTTCGCGATAGAGATTTTACGAAGAAGGCGCTTTCTTGTCCTTGTGAGGAACCACTGGGATCGTGAGGCTCCCCTGAGGAAGAATCACGACATGAGGTTGCTTCCCTGCTTGGGCTGTGAGCTCCACTGCATCATTCATCGCAGCTTGAAGAGACCGATACGGTTTCATGAACGCTTTCTGCACGATGGATTCACTAAGATCAGTGACCGCCCAAATCTGTGAGTCGACTGCTAATTGCGCTATCTTTGCAGCCTTGTGATACCCAAATGTATAGTCACTGTTCATCTTTTCTAGCACGTTCTGTGGACTCCCTGCTTGGCAGAGCATATCCAGAAACGCTTGGTCGCCAACACCCATGCGGCAGGTGGACACGAGAATGATAATGCCGCCTGTTTCCAAAGCAAATTTACCATTCTCCAGGGCTTTTTGCGACTGATACAAATCAACGTCCATCGGATGAGGAGCAACAGTCATCACGATGTTCCCTTTCTTGGTCAATGGCACACAACAGACCTCTTTGACGCAGGGAATCGCAGCATCAAATGACTTCAGTACATCACCAGCGGTGACCGCGTAGAGTCGCTTCTCCGGTGTTACCACAGCCTGGAGAGAAAACACAGTGACTCCTTGGAGTAGCCGTACGGCATCCAGCATGTCTTCATGGACTGGGTTTCCCTGTAACTGAAGGGAGCACGCCTGCTCGCTGAGGGCAAATTTATGATTCATCTCAACGGTTTCATAGGCGGAGACTCCGGGGAGAAACGCTTTGCGGCCACCAGTGAACCCCGCGAAGTAATGCGGCTCAACACTGCCGATTACGAGCACCGTCTTGATGTCGGTAACTAGTTTATTGACTGATACCTCTGTCCCCCGTTTTGTTCTCCCGAGGTACACCAGGGTGTCCTTCTGCTTCGCATTGTGGATGACAATCTGATGTTTGAATGGCTCATAGAATCGACCGAAAATGAGGCGCAGTTCCTCAGCTGTTGGGGCACGGTGTGTGCCTGTGGCGACAAGAAACGTGACATGTGGATGTGTGGAGAGGAACGGGGAGAGGTACTCAAGGACGTGTGCGGTTGGTGTTGGCCGCATGGCATCGTTAACGATGACGAGTAAACGCTCTGCGTTTTTAATAAACTGGTCACAGGGTTCTTTCCCCAGCGGGTGTCGCAGCGCGTGTTCAACGAGGTCTTTTTCATTTTGATAAGTCACTGCAGGAGGCTGTGCGATCTCGTATGCCGCAGGAATCTGCACGGCAATGGTCTTTGTCCCATACGGAATGTCAACACACGGATGTTGTCTTTTTTCGTTCTGCATTGCGGTATCCTTCTTTCTCTGGGTTTTCTTGAGGTTCTGTCGATGATTCAATCAGACGTCTATATATATAACTCATGGTTCTACCGCATCAGTACGAGTCGTCTAGAATTGTGCCTCTTTTCTCTAGGACAGGTACCCTTTTCGTTCTCCTATTACCCTTCATGAAAAAGAAAGATACTTATAGACTCCGTTCTATACGAGACGGAGAACCAACCTTGGTTCGATGTGGAGGATGAAGAGTATGATGGTTATTGTACGACTAACACCGAGAAGTAATCTTGAGAAGATATGGGAGTATGTTGAGTCAACATTGACACGAGAAGAGACAACCCGGTACGTCACACCGTTGTATGCGACGCAAGCAGAAGGCATGATGAGTGTCGCGGTGGTGTTCGACGTCAAAGATCCAGATCAGATTGCTCATTTTCTCGTCGATAGCGTGGCGAACTGTGAGGCGTGCCACCACACGAGTACTGTGACCCTCATGAAACCAGTGTTTTTTCCGATTCCAAAGAACCGGCCATCGACGATTTATCGGTACATCGTGCGGATTTACACGCATCCACGGAACTACAAGACGATTTATGACTACCTTGTTGATTTCCACTATCCGTTTAATCTCTTCCCCATCTACATCTCGTACTCCCTGGGTGATGAAGACATCGTGATGAATATTGCCTCGGATTCACCAGAAACGGTCAACACGTTTGTTCGCGAGCATATCCGAAACCTAGATGGTGCTGATACCGTGGTGCTGTACCCTGTCGTGAAGGCGAAGCGGTTTGCTCCACTCGAGAAGCTCATCGAGGAGCAACAGAGGCATCTCGCCGAGCCTGCCAAGAAGTTACCTAAAACCGAGATTGACACGACCTTTGATTGGATTGAGGATTTCGAGGAGTACGCCATGCTGACTGGCGCGTTTCCCGCGGATCTCTAACCCCCCTTTTTCTCTGTTTTTCTCGAGGTTTTTCCTCTGATAGTTCTCAGCAGTTGACATTTTTACAAATTACTATTTTTACTGGATACGTATTTATATCAAAAGTAAGTAAGTATAACATGAGAAGGTGCGAAGACTGCGAGACTATCATTTCTTCCACAGTACTACCATTGCGGTATCACCGGTCATCGCCGTTATCATGCTTGTCGTAGTGATGACGGGTATCGGAGCAACCGTCTATGTGTCAACGAGCATGATGGTCACCGAGTCAGGGTCAAATGCCGCCTCCACCGTGAAAAGCCTCTGGGATCGTTTTTCAACAACACCAGAGCAAACCAGCGGTCAAGGAGGGACTACTGGTGGTGATGATCCCTTGGGTAAAGATGAACCCTCTGGTGGCGGGGGCACACAGGACACTCCCCCGGCGATCACAAGCTTCACACTAATCAGAACAAATGTTGAAGACACAGGCTACATCAAAGATGGTGACGCCATTGACCTTATCGCAATCATTGACTATAATGCACTAGAGGATCTTACCTATGACCTTGATATCAGCGCCTTGATGGACATAGAAGGAAGTCTTATACCTGATAGCATCGAGGATGGACAAGCGACGTGGACATTCACCGACGTGGTACTCTCACCAGTCGATGGGCAAAAAACGGTCTCTCTCACCGTGACTGCCCCCTCAGGTAGTGATACAGAAATCGCTGCGGTCTATGTGGACAATCTACCACCGTTAGCCGTAGAAGGATGCACCGGCGAGTACACAAAGGAAGGAAATGTCATAAGCTGGATTGTTCCCCCAGAAGACACGACGAATAACCCCTATGGAGTCATGATCCGTCGAAGTATCAGTACAGAACAACCGATAAAAGAGATTCCACCTGCGCAGCCTTTTGAACCAGAAGGTAAAGATGTGGAGCCAGAATCTGAATCTCCCTATCCCGGAGTCGATGAAGGCGATCTTGTCTACTTTGTCACCGAGCTACCCATGTCGTTTACCGATACAATGCCCGAAGGATATGATTACGCGGTCTGTTACTACCAAGTCTTCTTCTTTGATAAAGCCTATAATTTTAGCCCTGCTAACCCTAGCGCTTGCTGTGAAATAATCATCGACAACTAAAACGATGTTCTTTCTCGTGCGAATTGCCCTTAGCCACCAGAGACCACTGGAGGAACAAGTGTGATTTCATCATTCGTTGTAAACGATGTATCAAACGAGCTGTACTTCTTATTTTTCAGCACAATCATGTTCTTTGTATCCTTTGCTGCAGCAGAGTACTGCTGAACAAAGGTATTGACGACAGCACGCAATGTGCGGTCCTGTCCCACATCAAGAGCGATGTGTTCTGCCCCGGTCAAGTCTTTGTACCGCCCAAGTACTCTGACCGTAATTTTCATCAGTGTATCCTCTGTCGACTTTTTCGTATCGTTACACCACCACACACGGGACATACAGGATTTTTTTGGACGTCAATGCAATCGCAGCACGGGCGCCATCCATCAACAATGAGAAGACCAGCAGGTGGTTTGCCCAAGAGTATTTTGATGATCTCGTTGCACTGCAGCGAGGCGATGATGCCTGGGAGACTCCCCAGGACCGGCAGCGTACGCATGGTCTGCTGTGAGATCATTTGCGACACACAGGCAAGACACGGTGTGGTATTCGGCACAATACCCATGACCATGCCGATAGTCCCCTGCACGCCAGCGTACACCCAGGGAATGTTCTGTTTCACCGCGGTGTCGTTTATCAAAAAGCGAAGTGGCAAGGAATCAGTGCCATCGACAATGATGTCAGCATTCTGTACTAGTGGCAGTATTGTCGCCTTCGTCACCTTTCTCTTCACCGCGCGTACCTCACAGTCTCTGTTCACGTTCCGTAACTTCTGCTGAAGGATGCGTGCCTTTGGTTTCCCAACGTCTTTCTCAGAAAACACCGCGGTCCGATGAAGATTTGTGATATCTACGGTATCATCATCAACAAGGGTCAGGTATCCTACGCCCATGCGTGCCAAGATGCTCGCGCTATGGCTCCCCAGGCCACCAGAACCGATGACTACCGCATGCTTTGTCGACAGACTCTGCTGACCTCTCATCCCTAGTTCTTTGAGAAGCATTTGTCGCTGGTACCGATGCAACTTCATGGCGTCACCGATAAGATAGTATGCTGACGGGTGTGTAAAAATAAACCACTGTATAAAGATATTCCTCAGACTGCGCTGAGGGAAGAACTACGTAGTCTCCACTCTGTCGTTTGTCTTAGTTGACGGTGGCCCCAACGGTTTGATCCACGTAGAACGCCAGGTGGGTGCCAATGTACTCCACCTCTTGCACGATGTGCGGCTGCCAATGAGCGACCGTTGAAATCACCATGATGTTGTCGTCTTCGATATCGGCGAACGAGAGGTCTCCGTGTGGGTTGGCGCCATCCCAGGTCACAGAAAACGTCTTTGATTTTTCTGCTGGGAGAATCACCAGTCGTGTTAACGCGAAGTCAAGGAACCCGAAGTGGTACGGATTCCCAGCATTATTGTTCCAGCGTGATTCAATCTCGGTGACATATGATCGCAGAAACCCGATGTAGAGTCGTGACCCTGTGTTTTTCACAGTCACCGTGATATCAAGCGTAGCATCGTTATGACCTGTGACAGTGGACGTCATCTCTAAGGGATGTACCTCGCGGTTTCCAGCTCCCTCGATGAAGGGGCGGTAGAGCTGCTCGGTTTGCTGCGGCGTTGATGCTGAGCCGACGGTCTGATTCAACCCCCCATCAAAAAAGAGTGTTGGCACAGCAATACCACGGTAGTGCCACCAGAAACGATTCGAAGCAAGTTGGTTTTCATCACACACTAACGCGACAAAGTAGAACGGGTACTCCCCACTGTCGTACAATGATGCTAATGCTTCTGCAGCGTTTGGACAGCTTGGGCAGGTTGTGGTTGTGCCTTCTTCAATGAAGACCGTGTGCGTGAAGTCCGCTGTTGTCGTTATCGTAGTGGTCAACACAGAAGTATGTTCCATGCTCGGTAACGTAGAGGCTGCTGCAAACGGCGACAGAAAGAGCACTGCCGCAATGACACTCATTCCAATGTTCTTCATATAGTTCCCCCATATTCGTTATACTTATATAGACTTCTTCACTATTTAAATATATTTACTTCGTGGTGGTTCTCGCGAGTTCTTTCACCGGGACACCACCGTAGATTTTCCCCTTGGAGAGCACCTGTCCTTTTGGAACTAGGGCACCAGCAGCGACCACGACGTCATCTTCCAAGACGACACCAGGCATGATGATAGCACCTGCGCCTATCACACAGTTATTCCCCACCCTTATTCTGTCCATGACAATAGTCTCATACTGCATGTTATGAATATGACCATAGATGATGGCGTACTCCCCCATGGTGACGTTCTCACCAAACTCCGTGAGACACGGGTCTTTAATCACTCCCCCAACCAATGAGTGCTTTCCGATCTTCATACCTAGCAGTCGAAAGTACGAGACTTTTATGCGCCCCAAGGGAAAAATCTCAAGGAATTTTCTGAAGGGGGTGTACAGGACACAGACCAAGGTCCACTTCACCGTATTCCAGTTGCGAAAGGAGTACTCATAGGTCCCTGGTTGATACATGATGCGGCACACCCGGATGATACCACCGGTGATGAACAGCTCAGTGAGGAACAAGAACACCGCGCCTCCGTACAGCACAAAAGGGAGTGCTATGAAGTGCCACAGTGTGGACAACGAGAAGTAGTGCACGTACACATGCAGAGCATAGACAACACCCACAGTTGGTAACACGCCAATGAGGAACACGACACTTGGGATGACTGGGAAGAAGTACGACCACAGTGGCCGTGCTGCTGGAGTGGAGTGTTGTCCTGAGTCGGTCATGGAGCCATCACATCCTTCAGACGCTAATAAAGCTACGCCTCTCCTCTCTTGTGCGTTTTGACGATTTGCCACCATACCATTAAATAGAATCACGACGACAACACAGGTACAGGAGATGTGACCCTGTGCCACGACAGCACTCCAAGAAACACAATCGGAGACCAAAGCAGAGTCCTAAATACAAACAATGGTCGGAGAAACGAAAGCGGTACTACGCGTTCGGATTCTTAGTAGGGGAATACTAGAGCCTGACACGCTTTTTTTAGATGATGATTTGAAGGTACTCATCGTAGGCCTGATTCATACCTGCAAGGTACCCCTCAACATCGGAGTATTGCTTCAAGCTTAACACTGCAGCGGTCTGGTTGTCGACTGCGTTGTCGAAATGCAGCAGATTCTCTCCCGTCAGGTTTTCCCCAAGGTACTGCTGGTAACTTCGGAACACCTGTTGCGAGAGGACAAACGCATAGCTTGCCGTGAGCTGGTCTGTCATAGCCACACCCTCAGTGAACATCTGTGATTTACTCCCCTCGTCACAATCAACGTAGTAGGGAACCACCACTTCGGTATCGATCCACAACCACCGTTCTTCCCCTCTCATCAATGGATAAATGTAATCGCGTTTCGTGTCATCCTCATCCTCAGGGTAGCAGATGCGGTTGATCACCTGATGTTTCGTTTCGTACGGTGATTTCCCAAAGGTTGTTTCGACGAGCACCCAGCCGTAGCCTGGGCAGTAGTACTCCGCCATGTAGTGCATCTGCGTCCAGAACCCCTGGTCATTGTTGACCAACAGGACACGTGCAGGGGTGTGATAGAGTCTGAAAAACGCGCACGCTAAATGTGCTCGTCCGACGTTCTCACCATTGAATAGGAGCGTTGTCCTGGCATCCTGGGAAATCAGCAGGCCGGTGTAATACTGCAGGCTAAAGAGCCAGAATCGATGAGACCTGATGAACGGTGCGATGCGCCCTGCGTAGCGAATGAGGTTGTCACTGAGGCCATGGAGTTGATGTGCTTTCCGACGTATCAAGAGGCTGTGGAGCTGTACCATTTCAGTGGAGGCCAGCCAGGTTTTCGTCTCATCGGGGAGCTGATATTTTTTTGGGAATTTCACGTAGGGTGGCAGGTCGCTGAAATCATGGTTCCTCACCAGCACCCAGCAGGTGAAATGCAGCAGCACCATCTCGCCTTGTTGCATCGGTTCGAGGGTAAAGTTCACCACCTTGTTTGGCGGCAGGCTGTCATCCTCAATGTGATAGTGAATGATGCTTGAGAGTGTGCTGTTGTTGTACACCTCTAAGAGCAAGGGCACTTGGTACTCGTAATCAGGGGGAAACGAGTAGCGAACATGGAAGACTCCAACGTCGTCTTCAGCGGTGACGTAGAGGTAGTGTTCCACACGAAGGAGGTAGAGTTCTTGATCTGTGGTGCTTGCAGGCGTCAGACTCATTGATTCCTTGGTCTCTTGGCTGCTTGCCCCTAGTGGCATAACGGATGGGAGACTGATGAGGACCACGAGAACAAGGACGAAGAGTTGTGTACCATCTCGTGCAGGAGGTGAACGTCTCATAGTAGTACACTATTACGTGTGTAAAATATATATATCTTTTGTAGGAAACATCTCTGTTACAGGCCTTTCTTCTGGGCGATGACTTTGAACTTCCAGGTGCTTCTGTTTCCTTCATGTGTGAGAACCATTAATCCTGCAGTGCTCAGAAAGTGTTGTACTTGCTCAAGAGTATATGCCGTCTTATACGCATCAACGTGGTACGTAGTGACGTCTCGGCCTGCCCTGTTGAGCATCATGTGCAGTTGTATCAAGCGCAGCTTCCATGGTGGGTACGTGCGGTTCAATGCTTCAAGGATCACTATCCCGCCAGGTTTTACCACGCGGGTCATCTCATGGAAACTCTGCTGTGGTTGTTGCCAGTACGTCAGACTGAATCGACTGACGATGATGTCTACGGTGTTGTTTTTCAGCGGCAGGTGCTCTGAGCTACCACAGAGAGGACAGAATGCACTGATCTTCTGCTGACGTGTGTTGTCTTGTGCGAGACGAAGCATGGTGGGCAGCGGGTCAAGACCAAGGAGTGTCGCCTGTGGCATGAGACGACCGAGCTCTACGGCGAGTAACCCTGGTCCGCTGCCGATGTCAAGAATCAATGGATGGGGTGTTGTGCAGTGCGCCTGCACACTCTGCGCTAGTGAGGCGTAGAGGTCTGGGTATTTTTTCATGTAGGCAGAGAACTTCTCTGCGGTTGTTTCATTAACCATTGCTTCTCCTGCTTAATGAGACTGTAGGAAGAATGAGCATTCATGTTTTTTTTTGTTGTCTATTCGTACTGGCGAACGTCGTCTTGTGTGACGACGAGGTTGTGTTCCTCAAGCTCTTCGTAGTGTTCGACGTCAACGAAGGGGTGAAGGAGGATGTCTCGGTTTCCACCATAGGTGATGTAGGAGATCTCTGAGAGGGAACGGGTGAGTGATTCGTTACTGCCGTTGTCAACGAAGAGGCGCAGGTGGTAGGCGTCTTCCACACCAAAGTTCTGGTGGATATCAGCAGCAATGGAGGCTGAGGAACATGAGCATTCAATGGGAATCCAGCCGTTGTTGCCAAGCGAGCCACCGACACACACCTCAACCCATGCATGAGGGATAGCAGAGACGGTCCCATTGGCGTACGCTGTGAGCAGGTACCCGCGGATGAACCGCGCAGGGAGAGAAACAGATCGGCACAGTGAGATGTACAAGAATGACAGGTCATCACAGTCCCCACTGCCTGTTTCAAAGGTTATAACGGCTGGTTGGACACCTTCTTGACCGGGATGCGTCTGATACTGCATATGTTGTTTGAACCAAGTGAACAGCGACTGGGCGAGCAGAAACGAATTGTTGGTGCCTGCCTCTGCCTTGACGCTCTGGGCGATCGCGGTAATCGAAGGGTCCGCTGGATCAATGAACCGTGTGGTGTCGTTTCCCTGCAGCTGGGTATACTGTGCTACGAGTGTTGGGTACTGCTCCTGGAGTTCTCCGAGTGTTCTGGCGTTCTGCCCATTGAGATCAGCGACCAACAACGTCTCTGCGGTGACCTCAGCAGTCACGCCTAACGTGTAGGTGCGTTCGTCTTCCCCAGAGATGTTCCATTCAAGGAAGGTGTTGCCTAGAGACGTCGTCGTGCTGACATCATCGTTATAGAGCAGGGAATACGTTGTACTTCCCAGAAGAAGCTCGGGAGGGTTACAATGATAAGCAATGCTGTACCTCCCAGTGCCACTGCAGTCCACCTCATAGCCATAAGAGATGGTGTACCTGATTTTCGTTGGTGTTGACTGATACGTCGTCGGTGGGAACATCACTTCGCATCCTGAAAAGAAAAGACAGACAATAACTAGTACAGCACTACCGACCCACACAGCGTTGTTTCCTTTCACCACAAGCTTATCTCCCAAATAATTTCACGCCACGCTTCGGTTTCTGTTTCTTCTGGTGCGTGAGATAGTACCGACATCCGCTGCTCATCGGACATTGGAAGCATGAAGGGTTCTCAGTATGGCAGATGTTTGCCCCCAGCTGTGCGAGGGATTCAAGGTACTTGTACACGTTCTCTTTCATGTCCTCAGCCTGCTGACTGAGGAACTTAATCGTCTTATCCGGGTCATCGGTCGTCACCCAGCCGAGTCGTTTCGCGACACGGTTCACCATGATGGCTTTCTCAGTGACGTTGCTTTGGACGCCTTTTGGTTTCTGCCCACCCTGAGTCTGTCTGGAGGGTGGTGGCGGCATTTTCGGCATCTTTGGTGCATAATCCGAGGGATCAATGTCTTTGAACACGGTGACTGATTTTCCCCCATGGTCCGTCTCCCGGGTCCGGATCTCCACGAGGATAGGCATCTGAATAGACGCACCAGAGATCAACGCAACCCCGATGGGCAGTCGTTGGATCTCATCAGCAGTCTGACTGGTGAGTCCTTCGACGGACTGCACGATGGCTTTGAGATCATTGGGATTGGTGACCTTAAGTATAATATTTGTATTACACTGCGAGATGATGTTCTTGTCGATTTTCGCGGGACGTTGACTGACGACGCACAGGCCCATGCCAAACTTGCGTCCCTCTGAAGCAACCGTGCGAAGCATTTTAGAGGACACCGCGTTGCCGATGCCATGCTCGGGGCAGTAGTTGTGTGCCTCTTCGACGACGAGCAAGAACGGTGGTATTTTACCGACTTTCCGGTTCTTGAACAACTGCTCGGTCAGCCTGGCAACCACGACATCCTGGATGTCTGGTGGCACCCCACGCATGTTGATGATGGAGCACTTGCCTTTCTGCACCAAATCCTGTGCGGTGGTGCCTTTCTCTGCAAACACGCCAATGGAGTCTAAGGATTCAAGTGATGCAATGACGTTCCAGCGTGCATTACTCTTTGACCGCTCCACGGTCTCAATGATGTCGCGAATGCTGTACACCTGCTTGAACTCCTTGAGCTCTTTGATGCACTGGTACAACACGGCGATCTGAGGACCGGACAGTTTTGCCTGCAGCAGCTCAAGGATTTCCCGTCCCTCCATGTTCATGCCATCGAGGGTCAGATGCTGCATGGATGCCTCGCCAGTCGCAAGTGGTGAATACGCTATGATCTGACTGTTATACTCACTGGGTTTCACCTTGAACTTCTCCATGTTCTTCTGGTCTTTCTTATCCTTGTTCGGCTTGCCTAGGGAGACGTACTCCCCGTGCGTGTCGATGATGACAAGCGGAATTTTCTTCTTCAGAAGCTCCTCGATGAGCACGCCGCACGCATAGCTTTTTCCACCACCGGTCTTGGCAAGGATACAGATGTGTTTCTGCACCAAGGAGTCGATGTTGAGGTACACAGGAAGGTCGTGTCCTTTTAAGAGACCAAGGTACGCCCCGTTCTCTTTTTCAGCATGCAACCCCAGCACATGGCGGATGAGGTCCTCATGGGCAAACGTGATCTGCGAGCCTGCTTCAA
The DNA here is from genome assembly GCA_016927555.1 of Thermoplasmatota archaeon. Lineage (GTDB taxonomy): Archaea > Thermoplasmatota > E2 > DHVEG-1 > DHVEG-1 > SM1-50. The sequence goes on along the minus strand of JAFGML010000031.1, from coordinate 36,295 downwards.
AGGGACTGCGTGGCGCCTGCAGGCGGCCTTCAGCATCCCGGTACCCGATGACCTCCGCGTACGCAGACACATCACTCTTAATCTGAGGGACAGACCCGTTGCTCTTGATGGTGATAGCGTCCTCAAATTTCAAATCAGAGTACCCTTTGATGTCCATGACCTGGGCAAGCACGTAGCCTTCCTTGTGAGGTGCTGCGACAAAATCAAACTTCCGGAGACTATGACCATCAACGGTGAAGTTGAACTTTGTTGACCCGACATCTCCGTAGATAAGACCAACGAAATCATTTTTCTCTTCAGGCATCCAAATCCCTTTTTTGTATATTGACTGCGGGATATTATGCAGGGTTATTATAGTTTTTGTGTATGGTGAGCAATCTCAGCAGGTAGTCCAGCGCAGAGCTGCAGTGCCTCAAGTTCCATGAAGTGAAGCTGACCAGGGATGACTAGAGTATGTAACGGTGGTCCAAAGTCCCTTGTTTTCAAGGCCTTGAGTGTATCTGCAGCAACCACGCAGTCTGGGGCACCAGCGCGGGCGACCACACACACCAGCGTTTCATTGGAGATGAGCTGCTGGTGTTCCTTCTGCTCCATCGCCAGGAGGAGTTCTAGGCCTTCGTTTGCGGTCATGTACCGCTGCTGGTCTGCCTGGATATCAAGGAGGACAAGGGTGTGTAACCCCATCTTTGTATTGTCCACAATGACTGTGTACGGGCTGGTAGGAAAGTAGTCTTTCTCTGGATAGGCTAGGGTGGTGGTCCTGCCGAACTTGTAGTTCTGCAGACCAAGGAGACCGGGTACTGCTGTTGCAACACTGCTGCTGTGAATGATTCGTGTGGGTATCCCTTGTTGTATCGCACGGAGCCGTAGGTCGATGTGTGTCGTTGCTATCATCGGGTCTCCACAGGTGAGAAACACGACGTGGTGGTGTTTCGCAGCATCGGTGACTGCTTCTCCTTGCTCTGTCTCCTGTCGTGTGAGTATTGTTATCTGTTTTCCAATGAGGGTCTCGAATGCTTTTTTGTTGAACGACCCCGGTTTTGCGGTGTAGAACTCCGCGAACACCAGGTCGCATGCTGAAAGCTCCTGCAGTCCCTTGAGGGAGAGATCGTGCTCATCGTGCAGGCCGAGGCCAACGAACGTCAGCTGACTCTTTGCCATGGGTACCTGTCTCATCTATGGTCTTGGTGTTCAAAAAGGTTGTTCCCCGGCAGGTTTTTTTCGAAAACGTTTAAAACACCTACGTGATTCTGTAGTGTGGGCGACAACTACCGGCTCTTTTTATTATATCTGTACTATGAGACTCAACCGTATTTATTCATAGTCGTGTTACCTTCGCCCGTGCTACCAGTGTACCAGGAGGAAAATAAAGAAACATTTAAATTACAGGAGACGTATATCTGGGGCGAGGTGTTTTATGGTATACAAACACGAGGGTTGGACATTATACACACGAAACGTAAAGCTAAAAGGTGGAAGAAATCAAACGATTTACTTCTTCAGCAAACGCTCTCCGAAGAGCGGGACGACCTGTGATTTACCAACGGGGTATGCTGTTGGTGTTAACAAGAGAACTGGTCTTCCGTACCTGAGGAAAAAATAATTTTTTATCTCTTCTTCCTTTTTTTTCTTTTTCCCTTTATTTTTTTTAACGACGGCAGAAGGATTTTATACGCACTGAGTCTTCAGTGGTTCTAGTTATGTCACGGAGACGGAGTGAAAAAAAGAAACAGTACAAGCAGATCGCTGCTCGGCGCATCCCCTATCTTTTTTCTCTGGCAGAGGCTGCTGCGTTGCAGGGTCGGCTGGGGTTAGCTGATCGGTACGTGGCGTTGGCACGCAAGCTGTCGATGAAGTACCTCGTGCCGATACCACCTGAGTTCAAGCGTCGGTTCTGTCCGCACTGCTATCACTATCTCCTTCCATCGGTGACTTGTCGGGTGCGTCTCCATCGTGGTATGATTATTACGTACTGTTCTTTGTGTCATCGCCTTCATCGGATTCCTCTCTCTCGGTAGCATACTGAGTCTCACTCTTGCAGGTAGCGTGCTGGGGGATGGTGTGTTGTTGAAAGCACGCAGACTGTGTGTTTCGTCGTGCTCCTCCGTCCGTATGACGGGTGTCTTCAGTAACATTTATAATACAAACATCGTTTATTTATTTATATAAAAATGAATTACCGTAGGAGAGATGGATGATATGGATGAGACCGTTAATGTACAAGTGAACAAGGCAAATGTCACGCGGCTTAAAACAGGTATCATGGGGTTAGATGACCTCATTGAAGGTGGTATTCCGAAAGGCAGCTTTGTCGTGGTTGCTGGTGGTCCGGGTAGTGGGAAGAGCATCATGGGGATGCAGGCTATTGCGGCAGCGGTGCAGCGGCATGAGAAAGCAATTTTCATTAGCGCTGAGCAGATGCATGATGAGCTCATCGAGCAGGCTTGGCAGTTCGGCTGGGATTTTGCCGCCTGGGAAAAAGAAGGGTTGCTGCGGATCGTCTCGTTGAATTCCCAGGACCTCTTTGAGGGGAACAAGATCAAGGAGTTGAAGGATCACATCCAGGCTGACCAGTACGCTGTCGGTGTCATTGACAGTATCAGTTCGATTTCTAATCAGCCGGTGACCGTGTCGAACCTCATTGATGGTGCGCGGAGCGGGATCCAGACGCATACGTTCTATGAGATTAACCGTACGACGGTTATCACCCTCATCGACATGTTCAAGCAGAAGGGGATTACCACATACGGGTTGGCTCAGAAGACGGAGGGGATGCCCGGGGAGACTATGGATATGCTCAGTGAGTTTAAGGCAGACGGCTTGATTACGCTTGATGCTGTGGAGATCGGTGGGTCGCTGAATAGAACGATACGGGTGAAGAAGCTGCGCAAGACGAACATCGATGGGCTGACGTACACCTTTGAGTTCACCCCGACTGGCATTGTGATGAAGTACAAAGAAGTCTAGGCATGCCTGCTGTTAAGGATAAGGTTGTTACCTGGTGGATCCAAAATATTATTGTTCCTAAGCAGGAAATAATAGATAAACCTGGGTTCGTTGTTACGACATTTACAGAGAAGAAATTTACTACCTATCTAAGGGAATTTTTTATACCTGAAAAATTATTTGAAAATATTGAAAATATTATTGTTGAAAAATATGGTAAGCAAGGTAAGCAAACTCTATATTCGGCAGGAAAGAAATTTGGATATACCTATGCCGCTATGTCAAAGTTTACCACCGTAAAGAATTCGTCTGCTGAAGAAATAACAAAATTTTCTTACCTTCTTGTTCGTTATATTGAGGGAACCTATGCACAACAAGCAGAACATGTTGCAGAGGTCGAACAAAAAAGGTTCACCATCAACTTCGATAATTACATCGTTTGTAGACATAACGGAAAAGGACATATCATGACTGAAGGAGGGATAACTGGGATATGGTCATATGGGATGCAAGATAATACAATTGAAGGTATCCAATTAGAATGCCAGGGTCGTGGGAACAGACGATGTTTCGTTATTTGTGCTCCAGAAAATCAAATTCAAGAAAAAACAAAGGATTTTTATCGAGAAAGAAATCTCGTTGAATTGAAACCAGATAATGTTTATAATAAAATGAATGAAATTCAAAAAACGATTTATGTAAAAAATTCATTAAAAGACCTATTAAACGCTGGTTTTTTTACGTACGAACGAGGAATCCTCTCCTATAAAAACCACAGGTTTTTTCACTGTGAATCTCATATTTTATATCTCTTAGAAAATGAAATTATCAAATTACCGGATGGAGAAAATATTCTTTTTAGGGCTTGTTTCGAATATGGAAACATATTAGCTAAAGATAGCAATGACAAAGAATTTATAAAATTTATACCTGATTTTTTTTCAGCATTAGGTTTTGGAGATATATTAGTCGCGGAATCTGGAAAAATAAGCATTCATTTCAGATATTTCCCTTGGACGATATATTCAAAAGAATGTAAATTCATTATTCTTCGGGGCATTATGTCTGGTTTTATCTCAGGTGTTTTAGGCAGAAATATTGTGTTCAATAAAGTCAATGTCGATATCGGAAAGAATTTATCTGTGACAGTCACAGAATAGAAACTTGTTTATAATTTTGAAAAGACATATTCTTTTATTGTAGCTGGTAAATCAAAAATAATTCTTTTAAAGAGGGTCTGAGAATCTTGTTTATTAGCTAAGATGTCGAACATTAATTTTGAATATGTTTTACTTTTTTTTGCGAGTTTTACCGAAAAATCAAGAAAATATGGATTATACATAATATCCTTAAATTTCATAGAATCGATTAGATCTCTCCCATATTCTTTTCTCCATAATGAATCGAATTCTCGATGGTTGTGATGTAAAATACTTTTAGCGGCTAATTCGGCTGACCAGAGGGCATATGAAATTCCTTCAACACTCGCTGGATTGACATGACCTGCTGCATCGCCTACAAGCATCCAATTCTCTCCTGTACATGGTTGATTAAAAAACTCCCGAGTACCAGCTGTTGGAACTAACGCTGAATATTTTGACATTATTGAAATATTCGGATGGGTCTCTTCGATGTAGTCGTCAAGTATTGTTTTCAAACCATGGCTATCATTATACTCTGCGCATATACCAATACTTGTATGATCGCCTCTTGGAAATACCCAGATATATCCTTTTTTTCCATCTAAGAATTTCATTGTTGTGACTTCTTTTTCCGCTCCTGTTACAAAATAACCATATGTAAAAGTAATATCTTTTTTATTGAAGGGGCCGATTACTTTTTTACGTATGATACTATTCGTGCCATCGGCACCAATGAGGAGATTTGTCTTAAATTTCTGCCGGGTAGTCTCAACGACCCAATGATTTTCTTCCTCATAGACATTGATGACTTTTTCAGGTATATGTCTTACTCCTGCTTTTACAGCATTGTCTATCAGATACTTATCGAGCTTCAACCGTGAAACTCCAAGGAGATATCCAGATCCGATATTAAACTCGGAACCACTTGGTGCGATTATTTTTATTTTTCTTCCAATGCCCTTGATATCAGTTGCTTTTTTTATTAATGGGAATTTATGTAATGCAAGATAAGAAATTCCCCCACCGCAAGGTTTCTCCCTCGGATGCGAATGGTCAAAAAGAACAGGATGCAGCCCAGCCTTTGCAAGAAGATACCCAAGGTACGCTCCCGCCGGCCCGCCGCCAACAATCACAATATCTTCCAGAGAATCTGCCATCGTGTACAATACAACCTTCTTTATCATTTATATAACTTATTCATCAGTATTTAAACAACCGAGGAAAAATCTCACTTCTAGGATTATTCATCCCCATTTAAAGAACCCTCGCCTTGTCCACCTTACAAGACCATCGGTAGTGATGAACCGATAGAGACAATGAACGGCCAGAAGGCAAACTCGCCATCAACGACAACAGACGACAGCGTTTGCATGTCGGTGCCCTGGTGCTTTGCTTTCTCAATGTAATAGACACTGTAGACGACCGCGGCAATTAACAAGACAGAGAACACAGGCAACACCTGCAGGTAGACACCAATGACAACAGGGACGATCGAAATGAGGTTAATCACATGCAGGATCCTTAGGAATTTTTCTTTCCCTAGCACCACCGGTAGTGTGCGAATGTGGTACTTACTATCGGTCTTGATGTCCTTGATATCACAGAAGCAGGTGTTGACCATGAACCTTAGAAACATAAACACAAACAAGAGCAGGAGAACCAGACCAACCGAGTACGAGCAGTAAATGCCGGTGAAGAGAATCAACGAGGCGACAGACAAGGATGTGTACACATTTTTAAAACCAGTGATTCGTGTTGTCGCCTGCTTCACCTTTGTTGTGTAGAACATTCCGATACATAACAAGGAGATGCCAAAGAGGATGCTCCACAGGTTCCCGAATAACACAAGGAGAGCGATAAACAGTCCACCATACACTCCAATGAGGAGAGGATGAACATGGTGATACTTCCTCAGATGACTCGTCCTGCTTGAGTTATTCTCCGCATCCCGCTCAAAATCTCGATAATGGTCATAGCTGTAGATGCACAGCGGACAGAGATATGCGATGAGTAAAAACTCCCATCGAATGAGCGCCCCAAGCAGGATCATCGTTGATAAGGCCACAGCTGAGGACCCTACAGCAAGTAAATGACCTCCATGGACAAACTCATTGACAACAAACTCCTTTACATTCTGGAACCTGACCGTGAGATAGTCCTTTTGAACACTGAACGAATCGTAAGAACTGATGGGAGTCTGTACGATCGTCATTTCAACACCACCTCACGTCCATTGTGTCTATCGTCAAACGATGCACCTTGCATAAATACCTTGTTTGTAGCTGCGTACGCACACGTATATGAGGTGCTCTCGGAAGGAATCTCCGGGGTCGTTCCATATCGTGTGGTCATGGTCTTCTAGCCTCATTACTAGTAATGACCCCGGGAAACATAAAGCCCGTCTCCTGGAAAATCCTTCAAAATGCGAAAAACCCTGTTTTTGCTTAGTGTTTGTCGGAAAACGCGTGTTTAAACGATAAATCATACAACGCGTCTCAGAACAAAATCAAAGAGTAGTATGTCCTCTGATGGAACTCTTATCCAGACAAACACCTCATTGTATCAGCACAAATCCAAGAGCCACCTTTTCGTCGTACCCTAACCACCACGCCTTCCCCCCTCCCTTCACCACCAGAACGTCACGCCCTGCGTTTCTCCACCTCCTCTCTCCCTATGGAGACGGGTCCTCCCACATCCAATATGCTTAAATAACATATGGGGTATTACCGATACCCACTTTCCCAAAGAAAAGGAAGGAAACTCTAATGACAACCGCCTATGATGTCCCTGCAAAAGACTTAATCGCTGCACTCACAAAGAAACTGCATGAGGAGACCGCAATAGTCCCTCCAGACTGGAGCAAATTCGTCAGAACCGGCGTCAGCAAAGAGAACCCACCAGAGACCAAAGACTGGTGGCACATCAGATGCGCATCGATCCTCCGCAAGCTCTACCTCCAGAAGAGCATCGGCGTCGAACGGCTACGAGCAGAGTACGGCGGCAGTAAAAACAAAGGATCAAAACCCAACAAGGCAAAACAAGGGAGCGGGGCGATCGTCCGCCATGCCCTCCAACAACTGGAAACCGCGGGGTACGTCACCAAAATGAAAGGCAAAGGCCGCATGCTCACCCCCAAGGGCGTCAAAGTCCTGGATAACACCTCCTACGAGGTTAAACAAAGCCTGCTGGACACCTTCCCTGCGTTGAAAAAATATTAAATAGGCAACCTGCAATAGAGTCCTCTTGAGGTTTTAGACACACTATGGATGATATTGACGCTATCAGGAAGAAAAAATTGCAGAACCTCCAACAACAGGCGTACGCCCAAGAAGAGTTCCAAGAGGAGCAGCAGAAAGAATTCGAAGACCAGAAGAAAATGGTGCTGCGTGCCATCCTCACCGATGAAGCACGTGAGCGCCTCGGTCGCATCAAAGTCGCACGCCCAGAGGTTGCAGAGAACCTCGAAAACCAACTCATCATGCTTGCCCAGTCAGGCAGACTCAAAAGCAAAATCACTGATGCGCAGCTGCGGGAGCTGCTAACAAAACTACTCCCGAAGAAACGTGATATCACGATTCGCAGAAGAGGAATCTAACATGACAAGTCGAAAACCCCTTGGAAGAAAACTCCGGTTATGCAAAGCAACAAAAAGCAACAGACGGGTCCCTGCATGGGTCATGATTCGTACGAACAGACGGTTCACACGCCATCCGAAGACACGGCACTGGCGACGCAATAGCCTCAAAATAGGGTGATAGCTCATGGCTGAAAAAGACGCAGTCAAAGAACTCGAACGCATCTACATTGTCCCGCTCAGACGAGCAAAAATCGGACCAACCAGCCGTGCGGCACCACGCGCAGTCGATGACGTCCGCACGTTTCTCAAGAAGCACATGAAAGTCGAGGAGAAGAACGTCTGGATCGACAGTTCACTGAACCACAAGCTCTGGGAGCATGGGAAGTTCTGGGTGCCCAGCAAGATACGGGTACGCGCCGTGAAATTCGAAGACGGCGTCGTCGAAGTCACCCTCCCTGAACTCGGGGAGAAGAAATCACGACGAGAACTCTTAAAGGAAGAAAAAGAGAAGAAAGCACCAATCCTCAGACGCGAAGAAGAGAAAGCCGAAGAAGCAGTCCCAGGTGCTGAGGGCTACGAAATTACACCCACGGGCGAAGGGGAAGTCAAAATCAAGAAGAAAAAAGAGAAAGCACCTAAGGAAAAAGAAACAGAGGAAAAAGCAGAGACACCCAAACCAAAGAAAGCAGAGAAAGCACCAACGAAAGACATTGCAGAGAAGAAAGAAAAACCTGCTGTCGAGAAAAAAGCAAAGACACCGGCAAAGAAACCAAAAACACCCAAGAAAGACACCACAGAAAAACCCGCCGGGAAAAAGAAAGCGTCTTCGAAAAAAACAGAGAAGAAAAAGTGACATCGGATGCTACAGCTGCTCGATTTCAACGAGAACCCAAACATTGGAATCTACTGTCGAGCCAATGAATCGGTGGTGTTCCTGCAGCAGCAGCTCCCCAAGAAGACGAAGCAGCTGATCGGCCAGGTGCTCGGCGTAAAGACCGTGGAGCTCTCTATAGCTGACTCCACGATCATAGGGTCTCTTTTAACGATGAACTCCCATGGCGCCATCGTCACCGCGTACGCCAGCGAAGACACCTTTCACACCGTGAAGCAACAGGGCTTCCAGGTGTACCCCATCAAAGATGTGATCAACGCCGCGGGCAACGACATCCTAGCCAATGACCACGGGGCACTGGTGCACCCTGACCTCAAGAACGCGACCGTGAAGAGAATAAGTGAGGTTCTTGGCGTCCCCGTTCACAAAGGAACCATCGCCTCCCTTGGCACGGTAGGCATGGCTGCAGTGGTGACCAACAGAGGATGCCTCTGCCACCCCAAAATCACTGAAGAGGAGAAGCAGCATCTCACCGACGTCTTTGGTGTACCGGTCATGATTGGGACGGTGAACCACGGGTTCCCCATGATCGGCAGCGGCCTGGTCGCCAACACAAAAGGCGCACTCATCGGCAACAACACCACAGGTATAGAAATGGGTCGTATCGAAGAGGCATTAGGATTCTTGGACTAACCATTCGTATTCATTTTTTTTTCAGGAGAAACAACTGATTTTAACAGAAGGAAACAAACACCCTCCGAAATGTTCTTATAGGACAATACATATTCATGGTCTAGGCGGAGAGATGGGATTGCAAGTATAACAAAAATTTTTTATTTTCGGAGTATACACCTCCGCCGCCTCCCCCATATGTTCTTGTTCATCACTAGCTTTAAAAACAATGATTTGTTTTAGTGGTCGATTCTATGAAGCTCTTACTGATTCACAGCGATTTCATCGAATACCACGTCAAAGACAAAGCCATTGCTCAGCCAGAAGAAATCACAAGTAAGGATGATAAACTCGAAGAAGCACTCACGGTGTTTATCGCCGTAGAAAAAGTCGATGAGAAAGCACCAGTCAAAGCAAGCGCAGAGGCTGCTGCTGAGATACAAAAAACAGCAACACAACTCAAAGTTTCTCGTATCATGCTGTACCCCTATGCACACCTGTCCTCAACCCTCGCCGGCCCCAAAAAAGCACAGGAGATCCTCCAAGCTATAGAGAAGGAATTACACACAACTAACTTGACAGTAAAAAGAGCACCGTTTGGCTGGTATAAGGCATTCACTCTTTCCTGTAAAGGTCATCCTCTTTCTGAACTTTCGCGGGAGATCATCCCTGCGGGTGAGGAGACAGAGTCATTGAAGCAGGAGAGAAAACTCAGCTCCGCGTGGTACATTTTATCCATGGATGGGACGCTGCATGAGGTTGATGCCTTTGATTTCAAAGGCCATGAGAACCTCAAGAAGTTCGCGTTCTATGAAAAAGAAAAATCACGTGCCGTGAAGCAAGAGCCACCTCACGTCAAACTCATGCAGAGCCTAGAGCTTGCTGATTACGAACCAGCATCAGACGCAGGCAACATGAGGTTCTACCCAAAAGGCAGACTCATCAAGAAGCTTCTGGAGGACTATGTCACGAACCGTGTCATTGACTACGGCGGCCTTGAGGTCGAAACACCGATTATGTACGACATGGATCATCCGACGTTGTCGAAATACTTACAGCGGTTCCCCGCGCGACAGTACCAAATTGAGAGTGATAAACGGAAGTTCTTCCTGCGGTTCGCCGCCTGCTTCGGCCAATTCCTCATGGCTCATGACGCCACTATCAGCTACAAGAACCTCCCCTTGAAGATCTATGAGCTGACCAGGTACTCCTTCAGACGCGAACAGTCAGGTGAGCTCACCGGTCTACGACGGCTGCGGGCGTTCACCATGCCTGATGTCCACGCGTTAGTCTCAGACCTACAGATGGCGCTGCAGGAGTTCACTATCCGCTACGACCTCAGTTTAGATGTCTTGAAACACATAGGTATACAGACCACGGACATTGAAATGGCGCTGCGGACCACCAAGGACTTCTACGAGGAGAACAAGCAGTTTCTCAGAGACATGGTCAAGAAGTTTGGAAAACCAGTGCTCCTGGAGATGTGGGACGAGCGCATCTTCTACTTCATCTTGAAATACGAGTTCAACTTCGTGGACCAGTCAGAGAAAGCATCAGCCTTAAGCACCGATCAAATCGACATTGAGAACGGCGAGCGATACAACATCACGTTCACGGACAAGGATGGCACACAGAAACACCCGTACATCCTGCACTGCAGTCCCTCAGGAGCCATTGAGCGAGTCATCTATGCGCTGCTGGAACAACAAGCACTTCAGATGGCAAAGGGGATAAAACCAGTCTTGCCATTGTGGTTGTCACCGACGCAGATACGGTTCATCCCAGTGAATGATGAATTTCTGAAGGATTGTGAGCACGTCGTAAGCCACCTCCATGAGCTCTCGCCGTACCATACGATCAGAACTGACATCGATGACCGAGAGGAAAGCGTCAGTAAGAAGATACGTGATGCAGAAAAAGAATGGATACCCTATATCGTTGTTTTTGGGGAAAAAGAACGCGCTGAACAACAGCTCACGCCACGGGTCAGACACCCAACGCTTGGGGAGATGAAAGCATATTCACTTGCAGACTTCCATACCCTTGTCTTCACCCGCATCAAAGAGTATCCTCAACACAAGCTCCCGCTCGCTTTGCATCTCTCACAGCGACCACGGTTCACCGGCTAGCAAGACAGGGTAAACTACAAAAACAACACACCTGTTACCACGTCTAAGGACTTAGGGGTAGGGTTATGATAACAAGAGCACAGATTCAAAAACTCGTGAATTCCTACGATCACCAGAACATCACTATTGGGGTGCTCGGTGGTCATTCCGCTCTTGATGTCTGCCGTGGTGCGAAGAAACACGGGTTTCACACACTAGCAGTCTGTCAAAAAGGACGAGACAAGACCTACACCAAATACTACAAAACCCGGGCTGATGGACGAGGATGCATCGATACTACAATTGTCCTTGATAAATTTGCTCAGATCACCCAACCCAGCGTGCAGCAACAGCTTCAAGAGCACAATACGATCTTCATCCACAACCGCTACTTCTGGGTGTACTTTGATTTCACAGACATCGAAGACTATTTTGAAATACCCATCTTCGGGACACGGTCGATGCTGAAATTGGAGGAACGAAACGTCCCAAAAAATCAATATTACTTGCTGAAGAAAGCAGGGATACGTTACCCACAGATCTTTGAATCACCACAAGATATCGACCGGCTCGCTATTGTAAAAGTCAATGAAGCAATCCGCGGATATGAACGTGCTTTCTTTTTTGCTTCTAGCTACAAGGACTTCAAGATGAAATCAGATTCTCTGTTGAAGAAAAAGATGATTACTCCTGAGGCATTAGACAAAGCGGTCATCGAGGAGTACGTGATTGGTACACAAATCAACTTCAACTACTTCTATTCACTACTCGATGATGAACTCGAGATCATGGGGACGGACACCCGCAGGCAAACCAACCTCGATGGGCTCCTGCGTCTCCCTGCTGATGAGCAACTCGCTGTCCTCAAATATCTCAAACCAAAGATCATCGAGACAGGACATATCGCGGCAACAACGAAGGAATCTATTATCGAATCGATCTTTGATCTCGGCGAGAAATTCGTCGCGACCACAAAAAAAGAATACCCCCCTGGCATCATAGGTCCATTCGCCCTGCAAGGCGCGATTGTTGCTGACAAAGGAAGAGAAGAGATGGTCGTCTTCGACGTTTCACTGAGAATACCAGGCAGCCCCTTGACGCAGTTCACGCCACATTCTGGGTATTTGTATGGTGAGTCGATAAGCTATGGTGAACGCATCGCTATGGAAGTGAAAAAGGCGGTTCAACGTCACCAACTAGATACATTGGTGACATGATGTTTTTCCTAAAAAAAGAAAAAAGAAGGATTGAAAGGGTATTATCTTAACCTTCTGATAGCATTCTTTCTACCAAATATCGTAAAACGATACTGCGAGTGCGAATCCAAGATAGAAATGCTTGCTGCTACCCAGAAGAGGATTGTCGTTATTAAGCTCTGGGATAATGATTTGGATACCGGTAAATCCTACTACTTTGGATTGGACTGTGTCCCATTGACCATCAAATTTCAATGGATTTAATGCGAATATCCAACCACTCGCTGGATACCAGTTTGGCCAGATATCAAATCTACCTACTTCCAAATACGTTCCAAGACAAAATGGTTTTAACGATTGCAATTGCATTAAATGTTCACATTCCCTTACAATATGAAATAATACCCCAAATCTACTACTCGTACGACTCATTACTAAAGAGAGGAATAGAGGTAAAATCAACGTCGTTGTTCTAGTTGTTTTTCCTGCCACCAGACAAAAGAATACTAAATCTCCTGTTTCTCCTTTAGTATTCATAGTGGACTTTTGTAGAAGATTACCGTTCCGATTTTTTTGGTAGGGTGCCTGAAGTATCTTTTGTGCTTCATCGACAGTCGTTTTTGAGAGGATATGATGGGTGTACAATTCATTGAGTGTTTCATCGAAGATGGCGAGTGTCTCTTCTCGTGTCGTTGCACTCTGCAGTCGCTGTTCCATGCGGTCCGCTATGTCGTTGACGACGTCTGCCTGCGTACGAGAGAGTGTCACTGCGTGTGATTTCACCTGACTGCCGAAGCAGACGTTGATTTGTATCTCTGTTTCTTCTTCGTCCTGTAGTGTTCCGGTAATGTCTCTTGTGGCACCAGCTGATACTAGCATACTGACGACAAGCATGAGTACAAGGCTTATCGTGAGACTCTTTTTGTATAGTTTTGTCTTCATGTTTAATCCCCCTTATTCATGTCTATGGTTAACATGAAACATATATGTTCGCTTATTTATATATTTTTCTATTTTATTAGCTGTCCACTAGAAATGCTCTGGTTTGTCAAAGAAGAAGATCTGCTAAAAGCAGACAATATTATCCATAGACTCTGCATTCCAACGAAAGAGTAAGTTTTCTTCAACCCCTGACAAACTACGACACAGACAAAAAAAGAATGTCACCTGGTCTCATACAATCATTGTTAGATATCCGAACAGGTAATAATACGATCTTCTGTTACTATTTGATCCACTTTCACATCATGATCCTCGAAAGGTATTCGATGGACAAGTTGCAGCTCAAACGCAAGGCCAACTACAACCGTGCGAGAACCCTTTGTTGTGAGTAACCTGTCGTAGTATCCAAAGCCATGGCCAAGACGGTTCCCCTGCTCATCAAATACCACACCGGGAACAATCATCACGTCAATAGAATCAACAGGCTCTTCCCGGACACACTCGAGCCATGGTTCCAGGATGCCATAGGCACCAGGTACGAGGTCCTCCCACTGGCTGAGCACGCATAACCTCAAGGTACGATTTTCCACGTCTGTCTTCGGCACGAGAACGTGTTTTCCCATCGACATACAGTCTTTGATCATCTCATGCGTCGTCACTTCATTATTGTAAGAAACATACCACAACATCGTCTGTGCATCTCTGAATTCATCTAAACGAAAGAAGCGGTCTTTGATTCGTTGACTTTTCTCAAGGACTTCCGTCGCAGACATCCTTGATCGTTTTTGTTGTATCGTCTCACGAATCTCATCTTTCATTGACGAGTAGTATCCCTCCCAATTATTTATATTCACGTTTTCTTGCGAAGTACAAACGACTGTGAATTCGGATGCTCAAGCTGTGATTCAACAGTAAACAATAATGCTATCTCCTCTTTTTGTAACACTTGTGCAATGTCGTGCTGTGATGCTTTGCACAGAATGCGAGCCGTTGGCTTCATGCTCTGGACAAGATGAGACAGCACCTTTTCAATAGGCCAGACATTAATCGCGATGAAAATCACATCAAAGGAATCAACAGGGTACTCCACCCCATCCCCTAAGATGATAGTGATGAGGTGAGATAACTGTTTTCTGTTAATACATATCTGGGCGAGTTTCACAGCAATAGGGTTGTTATCGATGCCAACCACCTTTGCTTGATGAAGTTGCGCAATCATAATGGATGCTGAGGGAAACGCACCACACCCTACATGCAGTACCTGTTCTCCCTCAGAGATGTTCAACAGGTTGACTTCTTCAGAAAACACCGGCGTCCTCCACCTAGTTAACAGAGAATCAAACAGGGAAAAGTACACTGCGAGGATCTCAAGGAGGGTAAAGACATAACACGAGAGCACCCGACTCCAGTACTTGGAAGACGACAATCCTATGGCCCCTGTGGTGTCCACGACGGTCTCCTCTTGTGTAACCTTTCGACTGATATCGCCTCTCTCTATAAAAAGGAAAACGGTTCACCATACGTTTAGTAAAGGATTGTCCATTTCAGTGCTCCTATAAAAAAAGTATGAAAAATATAAAAAGATTTTTAAATTAATACACGATTCTTTCTCATGGGATTCTTTATGGTGGGGGCGTATGAGTAGCGATGAGAATCATCTGACCTTCGAGGATGGAGTTGTTTTTTGTAAACATCTGTACCAATGTGCGATTCATAAAACACTCAATGGTGTCCCGGAGGAATTCATGATTTTTTGCAGGACCCATGAGCTGCTTGGCGAACTCGGCTACCACTTCAGTACGCAGGATCTCGAACGCGTGATGTTTAAACTGAATCTTGAGAACTTATACAGAAAAATCTAAAGAGTTCTACGAAGGAAGCATAGTTCATGCTTATCTTTTTTCTTTTAAAAAATGGTACTAGTTCCCTGTAAAATAAAAAAAAGAGAGAAACGGGAGGGTTACCTCCAGATGACAAAGAAGAGCAGTAAGATCCCCTCTCTTGAGAAGGTCACTTCTGGGGCATTGAGTGCTCGTGCGCTCATGGTAAGGGTGATGCGCCCAAACCCAAGGAGGAGCATCCCTAGTTTTATCGCTAGTTCATCACCTACAAGCAGCTCAGAGGCACTACCACTGGTGGTGTAGTTGATTCCCCCAAGGATCCCACCAGTCACAGAGATTTCCCATTCAACATCCCAGGCGGTCTCATTGCCAACGTTCTTGATGATGAAACTTGGTGAAATGAAATTCCCACCCGGGAGGATTTCAAGGATGGTCCCTGCGATGCCATAGGTCCGGAAACACATATCACCGGTCTCATCCTCCTGGCCCCGAGGAGCGGGAGTCGCACCCTGCTGAGAGGTGTGCTGTTGTTCCTGAGTCCCATGAGCAGCAGACTGGTTCCACGTCGTTCCATTATCAAGGGAGGCCCATGCGCACCCATAGGGGTACGACTCAGACTGATTATTGGCAGCCCAGGCATACCAATTATCTGTGGCATTCATTGTATAGGTCACAATATAGTACGTCTCCCCTGGCGTAACCGCAAGATCATCAAAATCAAATCCCACCCAGTCAAAGATCGTGGTGGGAATCGCAGATGCTGGCAGGCTTGTCTCCACGAGATTCTCATGGGTTAAATTATCACGTACCCCCACCATAAACGGATAGGTTGTCGTCGTGTTTTTCCCCACAAGAAGTTCGACGCGTGTGAGGATGTCTTTAGCTGGAATGAAGGATTGCGCGACTTGAATGTACAAGGTCGCTTCAAGAACCCGCAGTTGCCCCAAAGGCATTGATATATTTTCTACCTGTACAGATTGATTCTGATCAACCACATCCTCATACAATGGTGTCAAGGTTGGTTCCTTTCCCTGAGAGTCCTTTCTATGTACTGGACGTGCTGCTACAAGACTGACTGAGCTAAGAACCAGCAGTATTCCTACAATTATAACCAAATTTTTTCTCATACTATTTTTCCTCCACTCGTATCATATAAAGAAAAAGATGCTTTTATTTAAATGTTTTGAGCACAAAAGTGTAACTTTAAGGAATAATTACAAAATTGTCTATTAATATAATTAAAAAAGATAATTTCTCATTTTGGCAGGGTTAAGTTTATATATCACAAAACGGTAGTATACGTATGGGGAAAAATATGAAGAAATTCATACCAATCGTAATAGTAAGCATTTTAGTCCTCAGTGGACTAGGGGCAGCTGCGTTCAACACGAACGTCTCAACGAAGAACACGATGACCACTGAAACACACTCGGTGTCTGTACAGTTTTCATCACAACCGGTCCTCCAAGAAAAAGACGGGTTTGTGACCATTGACATCGAGGGGGCAACCACGGAACTCATTGCTCAGAACAAACCCGTGCTACCCATCTATGTCAAGACGTATCAGATTCCCTTTGGATCACAGAACATCCAGGTGGTCTGTTCACCACAAGATATTAGCACAATGAAGCTCAACCTACAGGTCATTCCTGCTCAGGTCGCCCCCTTGTCTAAAATGAGCGAAAGGACAGACTATGTTCTTGATGCATCAGTCTATACCAGCGCTGAGCTCTACCCAAGCAGCTGGTATCGCTATGAGCTAGGCGCAGGACGCAATGAAGATAATCTGCAGGTTACATTTGTGAAAGTCATCTGTTACCCTGTCCGCTACTCACCAGTCAACAACCTTGTGACCTACACCAATGGGTTCGAAATTAGTATGACCTACGACGCACCCACTCCAAAAACAACGAGCGGTGACGAGTACGACATGGTCATTATCGCTCCCGCGGCATTTGAAGCCATACTGCAGCCTCTCATTGACCATAAAACTGACAAGGGTGTTGCCACGATGTTCAAATCCATGGAGGACATCTTAGTGGAATACACTGGCTACGACCAACCTGAGCAAGTGAAGTACTTCATCAAAGACATGTACGACACCTATGACATCACCTACGCATTATTGGTCGGCGGTATTAAATCCCACATCTACGCCATGGACAAGGACACCAAATCTGCTGGGTACACCGATTGGCATGTACCGGTCCGCTATGTCAGCATCCCAGAGGAAGACGATGAAGGATGTCTCTGCGATCTATACTACGGGTGTTTATACAACGGCACTGGTGCGTTTGACTCTTGGGACTCCAATGGAGACGGCGTCTACGCAGCCTGGGGCTCACCTGGTTCCATCAACGATAAATTCGACATGAACCCTGAAGTCTACGTGAGTCGACTACCTGTTGCCAAGGCATGGGAGTTGAAGAACCTGGTGAAAAAGATTATCGACTACGAGAGCACGGGACCTGAGGATAAAGACTGGTACAAGAACATGGTGGGCATCGGTGGAAAAACCTTTGATTACTACGCTGGAAAACCTGATGGGGAGTACCTCTGTGACCTCGCTATTGACTACATGACTAACCTCATCCCAGACCTCAACCCGATCCGGGTGTACTCAACAAACAGGGACATTAGCATCTACGTCCCTGACAAGACCGGTATCTCTAAGGGGATTTCCCAGGGTGCTGGGTTTGTTGACTTCGAGGGACACGGCAGCCCAGCGAGGTGGGACACCATCTGGTTTGACGGCTCCTACGAGGAGCACGACTGGGTTGGCGGCATCGGGATAGAGAACTTCTGGAAGATCCAGTCCGGGAAGAAATACCCTGTCATCGTGGTTGGCGGATGCCACAACGGGATGTACAACATCTCACTCATCCCAGCCATGAAGGACAAAACTGGAGCTAGCTACTTCGCCTACGGGTACCCCGTGTTCATCTGCTTCAGCTGGGGTCTTGTCGTAAAACCCTTCGGTGGTGCTATTGCATCAACCGGCTGCACAGGATACGGTATGGGGTACCAGGGAAACCCAGTGAGCCTCAGCGGAGAACTCGAGTCGAACTTCTTCTGGCAAATCGGGATGAACGGGGCAACAAACCTTGCCGAGGCGCACAGCAAAGCAATACAGAAGTTCATCGCTGAAGAGGACATCAACCAAATCGAGGCCTTTGTCATCACCAACTGGGCGCTCTTCGGAGACCCAAGCCTCCTGTTTGGTGGATACTCCGCATAAGCGGAGCATCTCTCTTTTTTTTATTTTTTCATTTTTTTTTCCAACACACTTATATTTATCCATAAACTATATATAAAAGAAAAGAAACTATATATAATAGAAATCGTTATTGACTCGAGAGGGAACATATGAAGAAATTCATACCACTTGTTATTATAGGTATTGTAGTCCTTAGTGGACTAGGAGCCGCCGCGTTACAAACACACCCAACTGTAACCACACTTGCCGTACGAAACCAGGAGACAACCACGGTTGTGTTCTCATCTGCACCTTCCGTTATCGAGGAAGATGGCTTTGTGACTCTCACAATGCCTGGTACAACCACACACCTCCTTGAGCAGAATGCACCACTGCTGCCTCTGTACGTGAAAACCTTTACACTGCCCTGGGGCTCGCAGCACATCCAGATCACTGCCACTCCTCAGCAGACCCATACGATGTCTTTAACCAAACAGGTTGCTCCGGCACGTATCGCACCTGTCTCCCAACTCGATAACCAACCATACGTCACCGACCCAGCGATCTACGCAAGCAGTGAATTGTACCCTTATGTCTGGTCCACCAGTGAACTTGGAGCAGGACGAGACGCGACAGGCGAACAGGTCGTCTTTGCCAAAATCGTCTGCTACCCTGTGCGGTACTCACCAGCCCAGCATCAGATCATCTTCTCTGAGGGATTTGATATTCGTGTTTCCTACGATGCACCCACGCCACAGCCAACAACAGGCGAGCAGTATGACATGGTGATTATCGCTCCTGAGACATTCGAAGCAAAGCTGCAGCCACTCATCACGCATAAAAACGAGAAGGGCGTTGCGACGCTGTTTAAATCCATAGAAGACATCTTCGATGAGTACACCGGTGCTGATCCCCCTGAGCAAGTGAAGTACTTCATCAAAGACATGTACGACACCTATAGTATCACCTACGTCTTACTCGTCGGTGGATTGAAATCCCATCTCTACGCCAAGGACAAAGAGGCGATAAGCTATGGAAGCGCTGCCTGGCACATCCCAGTACGCTACGTCAGCATCCCTATGGATGAAGACGAGGCGTGTCTCTGCGACGTCTATTACGGCTGCTTGTACAACGCCACAGGTGCGTTCGACAGCTGGGACTCCAACGGCGACGGCGTCTACGCAGCCTACAGCGCCCCGGGGTACCCCAATGACGTCTTTGACATGTACCCGGAGGTCTACGTCGGACGACTCGCGTGTACAAACACCCGTGAGGTTGGCGTGGTCGTCGATAAGATCATCACCTATGAGAGCAGCGGCATTGAGGATAAGCCCTGGTACAAGAACTTTGTAGCCATTGGCGGAAAAACCTTTGCTCTGTATCAAGGCATCCCTGATGGTGAGTACCTCACGAACCTTGCGATGACTTACATGACCAACGTCATCCCTGACCTTGTGCCTGTGAAATGCTACACGACCAACAGAGATACTGGTGGTCGCACGCCGATACCAAAGGATATCATTAAATCCTTTAACGAGGGAGCGGGGTTTGTTGACTTCGAAGGCCATGGAAACCCCTACTCCTGGAACACCATTTGGCATGATGGTACCTACCCTGAGGATTGGACTGGTGGGGTGAACGTGTTCCTGTTCCCGTTCATCCACAACAAGGAGCAGCTGCCTGTCGTCATCGTCGGCGGCTGTCACAACGGTCTGTACAACGTCACCCTCCTTGGATCTCTGCTGGACACCGATGGCCATGACTACTTCTGCTACAATATGCCTATCCCCTTCTGCTTCTGCTGGGGCCTTGTCGTGAAAGGCAACGGTGGGGCGATTGCATCAACCGGCTGTACCGGATACGGATTTGGAAGCTCTGGTGATCCTGTCGCTCTCAGCGCGGAATTGGAGATGAACTTCTTCTGGCAGATCGGCAACAACAGTGTCACCAACCTAGGGACCGCCCATAGCACTGCTATCCAGAAATACATCAATGAGAACACCATGAGCCGGACAGGAGCATTCTGTATCACCAACTGGCAGCTGTTTGGTGACCCCAGTCTGAAGTTCGGTGGGTACTCTTCATAAGTAAAAACTTCCTCATCTTTTTTTTCTTTTTTTTTAGATGTTCAACTTAAATATATGTAAAATATTTTATAATAAACTTTAAATAATAATTACATCAAAATAGAGAGTACACGGAGGTAAACGAATGAAGGCATTGCTGCCAATAGGTCTCGTCGTACTCCTTCTTATAAGTGGAGTAGGGGCTGCTGTTACTAACACTGGACAAAAAAATATCCAACAATTTGAACAAACATGTACACAATCTGTTGTTTTCCCTTCGGAACCTTGCTTTACCGTACAGGGAGAGTATTTTGATGTGACTATGGACGGAGCACCATTGCAGACACGAACGCCAGGTGCACCAATTGTACCGACCTCGGTCTACAATTTTCAGATACCAGCACATGCATCAGCCATCAGTGTTAGCTGCCATTTCAATGAGGCAAAAACACTGCACCTCTCACAAAAAATACGCCCGGCACCCCGATATATCTTCCGTTCTTCTGGTACGCTGACGACGGAAAAAGGTAGAGAAGAAAATGAACACATCTATGGAAGCTCCGCATTCTACCCCTCATCATCATTTGAGTACCGAATCACCTGTGGTCGTAATGACGATAACATCATCGTCAATTTCGTTGATGTCGAAATTTACCCTGTTCAATATTCTCCGGCAAACAATGAGGTGAAGTACCTCAGTGGCCAAGGAGAGATTACCATTACGTATTCTCTTATGTCCTTAATACACAACCCTCTGAATGAGGAGTGCGATTTAGTCATCATAGCACCAGAAAGTTTTTCGCAGATTCTCCAAAAACTTGTTGATCACAAGAATGCTATCGGAACAACAACTATTCTAAAAACAGCTGAAGACATCTATGACGAGTACGAAGGACGAGACAGACCTGAAGACATCAAATTATTCATCAGAGATGCGTATGAAACCTGGAATATTACATCGGTGTTGCTCGTCGGCGGATTAAAATCGCATCTCTACGCAGATGATAGAGAAGATGCTAATCAGGGAAGTACAGATTGGTGGATCCCTGTCAGATACACAAATATCTACCTCTACGACGCCTATAGCGCCACTGCTAGCCCCTATGAACCAGGATGTCCTTCGGACCTCTACTATGCAGATCTCTATAAAAAAACACTCATCTTCGATGACTGGGACACCAACAACAATAGCATCTTTGCCGAAGTAAAAACAGATATGTACGGCTATTCACAAATAGATGATACCCTTGACCTCCGACCAGATGTGTACGTCAGTCGACTTCCCTGCACAACAAAAAGAGAAGTCAAAACCATCATCAATAAAATAATCACTTACGAACAGACCACCGTACTAGAAAAACCATGGTTCGACACCATGATGACCATCGCAGGAAAAACCTCTCGTCTCTACCAAGGGAAGCCAGACGGAGAATACGTCTGCGATAAAGCAATCGAGTACATGGGGTCTCTCGTCACCCCCGTACGCCTCTACGCTACGAACAATGACACCGGCGGTCCACGACCAATCCCCGAAGACATTATCAGCGAGTTTAAAAAAGGCGCAGGCTACGTGAACTTCGAGGGACATGGTAATCCCCTCCGTTGGGACACCATCTGGGCAGACGGATCGTATCCTGCCGACTGGTGCGGCGGGTTAAAGGTATCTGATTTCATACGCCTCACCAACAGAGACAAACTACCTGTCGTTATTATCGGCGGATGTCACAACGGACTCTTCAATGTAACCATGCTCCAAAGCATGCGGGATTTACCACGATTCCTGAATCGAACACGGTACTGGTGCCATGGTGTTCCAGCACCTGTCTGCTTTGCCTGGGGGCTCTGTATACTCCCCTATGGAGGAGCGATTGCCTCTGTCGCGGGCACTGGGTTAGGCATCGGACCAGGGGGCGGCACACCACTAGAATACAGTGCTGCTCTCGAGTCGAACTTCTTCTACGCGATAGGACAAAAGAACGCATCCACCTTTGGAGAAGCATACAAAGGAGCTATCAATCGATACCTCAATACTCATCCAACACTAGATGCGATGGACTACCACTGCATCAGTATCTATCAGCCTTTCGGCGACCCCAGCCTCAAACTCGGTGGCGGCTAACCGAACCCTTTTTTTCTTTTTATTTTTTTACACTTCTTGCATCAACATTGATCCAAGACAATGCAGTTTCTCCTCATAAGAATCTGGATACAGGAACCGCTCCGCCATCGCAATACTGCTCAGTAACGCATTGCCGTCCTGCGGGGTGAAACAGAACCCGATCACCTCAGTCTCATTGAGCACATGAATTGTTGGAAGAACCGCTACCGTCTGGTCAAGGATTCTCCCATAGTGACCATGGTCTCTTCCAAAAGAAAAGACAAGGTTTGCAGATTTTTTATACGTCACGGCGACCCTGGGGTTTTGCATGAACTTTTTTATCACTTGGTCCTTTGTGATTTTTTTACTCAGTTTCAGGTCGTACCAGATGCAGTGCATGTACTGGGTGTTCAGCTTCATGGCACTGGAGAACACATTCAGATTGATGCCTAGGGTTTTGTAGAGATGGTAGACATCGACGGCATGGTGCGTCCCCATCTTCTCGTCTTTATGGGTCCCGACCTCAGGGGAGGGAACAAAGCTTTTCACCTGGCTGATGTCATTGGCACGTCTG
Organism: Thermoplasmatota archaeon; assembly: GCA_016927555.1. Classification (GTDB taxonomy): domain Archaea; phylum Thermoplasmatota; class E2; order DHVEG-1; family DHVEG-1; genus SM1-50. Next base: position 13,105 of record JAFGML010000031.1, on the reverse strand, counting down.
ATGCAGAGGAACCGCCCCTCTTTCAAAAAACTCTTCTTGTTCTCTACAGCCAGTGTATGAATGAGAACAGCCATGTTGTGTGTATTACAGCTGACGACATGAATGAATTGATCCTTTTTCGTAATCGCCTCATCATTGATGCCTAAGGCGTACATCTTCCCAAACCCGAACTCAGATCCCTGCGCGATAAAGCCTTTGACTTTCGATTTGTACTTGTTGTAGAACTTATCTTTGTTGAGCAGACCTGTACCCTTTGGGGTACAATCTATGACAACTGACGCACGCTTGATGCCTTCCTCACCATCGTACATCGGCTCAAGCCCAAGCTCCTGGAAATCCTTCAACTTGTCTTCCCCAACGCAGAGGTTCGCTCCTCTATTGACCATCCCTTTTATCTTCGGCCGGTCTTCTAAGGTAGGGCTGTGCTTATAGAAGGTAACCTCGTCAATCCCTAGATCCTCTTTTGCGTCGCACAGCAAACCAATTAACGGCTCCCCTATGGTTCCTGTGCCTACAACATGAACAATAGTTCCGTTACTCATACTCCAGCTCCCCAAAAGCAATGAGGTAATCAGTATACACCTTTTAATTGTTCCTATTATCTTTCTCCCTAATAAATATATGAATCCTTTGCTGGCGATACCCTTATGTTTCCCTACGTGGTACCCTTGATTCCATGCAGATTGTGACGATTCCTGGTAGGGACTACGACTCAAATGTCTACGTCATACCTGGTCAGAAGCCTACCATCATTGACACGGGTACCGGGTTTCACTCTCCGCAGATCATTCAGACGATTCGACAGGTGTGTAACCTGACAGCAATCCAACAGATTCTTCTCACCCATGAGCATTTTGATCACGTAGGTGGTGCAAATGATCTGCTCCGCGCTTCGAACGGTACTGCGAAAATCTTTGCCCATGCAGACATCGTACACAAACTTCGTGAAGGAAAAAGCGCATTTGCCGAGATGATCGGGGGAACCATGCCACGGGTCACTGTCGATGTCCCTCTCTCAGAAGCAACGCAGCTGACCATCGGTGATGAGGTGTTTGTACCTCTGCTCACACCGGGTCATAGCATCGGCAGCCTCTGTTTCTACAACACAGAACACGGCGTTCTGTTCTCGGGTGACACCCTCTTTGCCCAGGGCGGGTTCGGGAGATATGATTTTCCCGGTGGTGATCTTTCTTCACTAGTGCTCTCTATTGAACGACTCGCAGCACTTGATATCACAAGCGTGTACCCTGGTCACGGACCTATTGTTGAGCACAAGGGACACGACCATGTGCACCAGTCATTGCAGAACATACAGATGTTGGTGTAGATGGCACAGGTACGAGATGTCCTGAATAAAATCAAGTGGACCAAGACGCTGCAAGACGTTGAGGTCTGGTACCTCCACCGAGGCGCAGCGAAGAACATGAAACGCATCTCTGGGGACGACATCATCACCATCGAGCGATCGTTTCTGCAGACACCAACAGCATCAATCCCATACCATCGTGTCCTCAAAATCACCTACGGAAAGACCATCCTTTTTGATCGCGCCCAGCTCGCTAGGTCAAAGAAATAATTTATAATACTAAAAACTACTTCAGGATACAACCGGAGGCGTCAATGATTATGTCCGCTACAAAAAAAACATCTGTAGTCTCAGGCCTGTATAAATTACCAATAAATCAACGACGAGAGATTGTCAAAGAGTTTGCGAACTTAACAGCAGATGAGGCACAGTCCTTTGCGACTCCTCTTGATCTCACCACGGCTGACCGCATGATTGAAAACGTGCTGAGTACATTTGAACTGCCCCTCGGAATCGCGGTGAATTTCCTCATCAACGGCAAAGACTACATGATTCCCATGGCTACAGAAGAATCCAGTGTTGTCGCTGCAGCAAGTAACGCAGCGAAGATTGCACGAATGAAGGGAGGGTTTACCACCTCATGCACCGCGCCACTCATGATTGGTCAGATACAACTCTTACACATCAGCGATGTCGTCAGCGCAGCACAAGAAATTCTACGCCATAAACAACAGCTACTGGCTCTTGCGAATGCACAAGATAAAATCCTCATTAGTCTCGGCGGTGGTGCACGAGATTTAGAAGTGCGCATCCTGCCTAGCCCACACGGTGACATGCTTGTCACGCACCTCATCGTTGATGTGCGCGATGCCATGGGGGCAAACGCGGTCAACACGATGTGCGAGGCACTCGCCCCGATGCTTGAGGAAATCACCCAGGGAAAGGTGCGCCTCAAGATACTCTCCAACCTGGCGGATAAACGACTGGTGAAGGCCACCGCGGTCTTTGACAAAGAAAAAATGGGGGGAGAGCACGTCGTCGATGCATTTCTTGAATCGTACACGCTTGCTTCCCTTGACCCCTACCGCGCTGCAACCCACAACAAAGGCATCATGAATGGCATCGATGCAGTGATCATCGCTACAGGCAATGACTTCCGTGCCATCGAAGCAGGCGCCCATGCTTATGCTGCACGTGATGGAACCTACACCTCACTGACTGCGTACCATAAAGATAAGGATGGGAATCTCGTCGGTGAGATTGAATTGCCGCTGGCGGTTGGTGTGGTCGGTGGGGCCGCAAACATGCATCCGAAAGCAAAACTCTGTAGGAGAATCCTTGGCATAACCACAGCACAAGAGCTTGCTGAGGTCGTCGCCAGCCTTGGCCTTGCCCAGAACTTCGCTGCGGTGTTCGCGTTATCAACCGTCGGAATCCAGAAAGGACACATGTCACTACATGCGAAAAACATCGCGGTCATGGCAGGGGCACAGGGTGATGACATCGACACACTTGCTGACCACCTCGTACGGGACGGGAGAGTAAAACTTGACTACGCAAAAGAACTCTACGAGCGCTTGAAGAAGAAAAAGCCTACATGATGCCTTCAGTGATGTCCTCAGGCTCACGCTCACAGTAGTAGCATCGAATGCGCAGCGGGTCTTTACAAACCACGTGAAACCTGCTTTCCACAGGCTCACGGGCATTCGAAATGCACGTCGGGTTTGAACACTTCGTCAGACCAATGACTTCGTTGGGCAGCTCAACAGTATGTTTTTTCACCACATCGTAGTCCCGGATAATATTGATGGTAGCATTTGGGGCTATCAACGCGATCTTGTTTAACTCCTTTGGATCCAGCTCACGATTCTCGATTTTCACAATGTCCTTTTTTCCCTTTTTGCCATTCACGTTCATGACGACACTGACTACAGAGGACGTTGATTGTGGGAGCTTCAACACCCGGAGGACCTTCAGTGCTTGGCCTGAGGGGATGTGATCAATTACTGTCCCATCTTTAATCGGCGTGACTTTCAGTTCCTTCATAGTTTTTTACCTCCAAGAATCAGGGAGAGAAGCGCCATGCGTACAGGAACCCCGTTGAATGCTTGGATGAAGTATCGAGCATGTCGGGTTGCATCCACCTGCGGGTCGATTTCTACGACACGTGGGAGTGGATGCATGATGATGAGGTCCTCTTTTGCCTGCTGGAGTAGCGGCAGATCAACCTTATAGCTGCCTACCACTCGGTTGTACTCCTCTGCATCAGGGAACCGCTCTTTTTGAATACGCGTTGCGTACAAGACGTCTGCGTCTTTAATCGCCTTCTCTAAATTCGTCGTACTGGCGGGTTCCACACCGAATTGCTTACATTCAGCAAATACTTCTTTTGGCATCTTGAGCGTCTCAGGGGAGACAAACGTGAGATTTGCTTTGAACAACGACAAGGCGTACGCGAGGGAATGCACCGTCCTGCCGTACTTCAAATCACCGAGAAGGACAACGTTGTTTCCCTGGATCTTCTTCTTCTCCGTGAGTATGGTGAACAGATCAAGGAGACATTGCGTGGGATGCTGCCCGGCGCCATCCCCTGCATTCAACACCGGGACATCAGAAAACTCCGCGGCTAAGCGAGCAGCACCTTCCTGTGGATGGCGAATCACGATTGCGTCGCTATAGGCATCGGCCATCCGTATCGTATCTGCCAGGCTCTCTCCTTTCTTCTGCGACGTCCCACTGGGGTCTGAGAACCCAATGACCCGTCCCCCGAGTCGATGCATCGCACTCTCAAAGCTCAGCCTCGTTCGGGTACTTGGTTCAAAAAAAAGCGTGGCAAGGATTTTTTGATCCAGGTGTGTCGTCTGTTTCTGACCTTTCGCATACGGCACCATCCGCTTTGCGTACTCAAGAATAGAGACGATTTCCTCTTTTGAAAAATCCTTAATCGAGATGATATCCCGCTGTCGAAAGTCCATAGGCATCAAAAAGAGAGAGATAAGGTGGCAGTTTAAGAACCTTTTTAATACCAAAGTATACGAAAGAACCACTATAAAAATCAGGGGATACAGAAGGGAATTTATTAATATACGTAGAATCTTATACTGTACGGGTCGTATGTCTCGAGTGAAAAAAACAAGGAAGACAGATATCGAAGTACTGCGTAAGATTTTAGAGAACCCAAAAGACCCCTCTGTCGCTAATCAACTCTCTGCGAATGATACAGCCCTTGAGTCAATACGCAGGAGACTCACCGGTCAAACAGAACACCCTCACAGGATAGCTGACCCTGTGATCCGTCAGAAAGACTCCCTCCAACCCACCGTCACGGTTCGTCGTGTACAAGCTACAGAAGCACCGCAGCCTCCCCACCCTGCTGAGCTACCTCGTTTTGAGGCTATACCAAGCACCCTACCTGAGTTTAAACCAGTGACTCCTGCTACTGAGACTGCTCGTCCCTCACACGAAGAGATCCATCCTCCCGAAGACCTCTACGAAGTTGAAAAAGTAGAGGTACGTGCTCCTGAATTCATAGAAATCGCACCTCCAAAACCAGCACAGAGCCGTCAGACAGCAGAACCACCCGTGCGCCACAAGGAACAACCACCACCTGAGGAAGACCTCCCGGAGTGGCAACCTGTCGAAGACACCACTGCACAAGAACCGTTTACCAAACCACCAGAGAAACCGCAGCCTACGATCCCTGAATTCAAACAAATTGATCCCTCAAGGACAACCTCACCTGATGATAAACAAGAGGAGTTGTACTTCCGTCTCAGTAAAAAAAAGGTTGACGAACAGGGAGCAGAACCCCCCACCACACCAAGTATCCCTGTCCTTCCCTCACCATCAAAAAAAGCAATGGGGAAAAGAGAACGTGAAGAACGAAAAGCAGTAAAACAACAAGCCAAAGCAGAGAAACGACAACGCAAACTGGAAGAAAAAATATTGAAACGAGAAGCACGACAGAAGGAAAAACAACAGCACACTGCTCAGCACACACCAGTACCGCCACCGGAACCCACGCCAGCTCCCCCGGTTGAAGAACCCGCGGTCACGGTAGACACTGCGGTCTTTCAGAACATCCCAAGCATCGATCAACACACAGCTGAGATACTGTACACCCATGGGTACTTCTCTGTTGAGAACCTCCAAGAAGCAACTCTTGAGCAGCTCACTCAGATACCAGGATTAAAAAAACCACTGGCAAAACAAATAAAAAAAGACGTCGAGCACCTCCTCACCCCACCACCAGAGCCTGAGTTCACACCCACAAAGAAAAAGAAACAGGCAAAGCGTGTCAAACAAGAACCAGAAGAGATAACAGAATGGGAGTCGTACCATGTTGACGAGGAGACAGGCACCGTTTCGAGTACTCTTGCATGTACGTACGAAGAGTACACGTTGTATAAACGAGAGGGAAAGAAGCTAGGTGGAAAAACAACTACCCTCCATTTCTTCAGCAAAGAACAACCAGCAGAGGGGCAACCCAGCCTTCTCCCAAAAGGATACAGGGTTGCTATCAACAAAAAAACAGGTGTTCCCTTTCTGAAAAAAAAGAAGTAACCTTGGCGCACAGTGTTTATAAATCCTTTTCTCTATAGGAGGTAGAGAGCAGTATGGCCTGGACTGGACCGTTACAGAAAATAAAAGAGTATCGCTATGAAATCCCGTCGAGTTATCACGGTGAGCAGAAGAATTTACACATGCAAACCTCTGCTGTCATCTACGCAAGCGATGCGATGATTGACTCCATCCGGATGGACAACGCACCTGAACAAGCGGCGAACGTCACCATGCTCCCCGGTATCGTCGGAAAATCCCTGGCCATGCCTGACATCCACTGGGGGTACGGGTTTCCGATTGGTGGCGTCGCAGCGACCGATGCCGATGAAGGCGTGGTCTCACCAGGGGGCGTGGGTTTCGATATCAACTGCGGGGTGCGGTTGTTAGGTACAAATCTTCATTTCTCTGATCTTGACGCGAAAAAAATACAGCACCTTGTCGATGAAATGTTCAAAAACGTCCCCTCCGGCCTTGGCTCAAAAGCAAAGGTTCACCTGAGTAGGAAACAACTCGATGAGGTCTTACAGATGGGAGCCAAATGGGCTGTAGAGAATGGGTACGGCTGGAAGGAAGACGTCGAATACCTCGAAGAAAACGGCTGTTTACGCTCTGCGGATATCACGAAGGTCTCCAACGAAGCCAAACAACGTGGTGCACCGCAACTCGGCTCACTTGGAGCAGGGAATCATTTCCTCGAGATACAGCGAGTCGCTGAGATCTACGATGCTGCAGCAGCAAAAACCTATGGCATAGAGAACAAAGATCAAATCATGGTGATGATTCACACCGGGTCCCGTGGGTTCGGGCATCAAGTCTGCACCGATCACCTCAGGGTGCTGGAACAAGCAGTGAAAAAATACAACATCTGGCTCCCTGACCGTCAGCTCGCGTGTGCTCCGATTCACTCAAAGGAAGGCCAGGAGTACCTGGCGGCGATGGCGTGTGCCGCGAACTTCGCTTGGTGCAACCGGCAGATGATCGTCCATTGGGTACGAGAATCGTTTGAACACGTGCTCCACCAGCGGGCTGAAGACCTTGGCATGAGCATCGTCTACGACGTCTGCCATAACATCGCAAAACTAGAGGAGCATGACGTCGATGGGAAGAAACGAAAGGTCTACGTCCACCGCAAAGGAGCAACCCGGGCGTTCGGACCAGACAACCCAGAGGTGCCTCTCAAGTACCAAGATGTCGGCCAACCCGTACTCATCCCTGGGGACATGGGCACAGAGAGCTACCTGCTGCACGGCACCAAAGAAGCAGAGGAGACCTTTGGCTCCACCTGCCATGGTGCTGGCCGGGTCATGTCAAGAAGCGAAGCAGTCCGCCGGTACCGCGGTGAGCACATCGCTCAACTCTTACATAAGAAAGGGATCTACGCGCATCCCGCGAGCTGGAAGGTCATGGCTGAGGAAGCACCAGAGGCATACAAAGACGTCAGCGAGGTCGTCAACGTCACCCACGGCGCAGGGATTTCAACAAAGGTCGTCAAACTCGTCCCCCTGGGTGTCGTGAAAGGCTAACCTTTGTGCTATCAATTACTTTTAAATGCTTGGAGTGATTACAGTCCCTAACACGTGGTGATACAGTTGGATGATGTGCAAATCGTAGACTTTGAGGAAATGAATCTTGCGAATGGCAGTGTGATAGCTGGGTTCCCCTCCATTGGCCTGGTCAGTACCATTGTCGCGAATTACCTTATTGACGCATTAGGGTTAAAACAAATAGGTGCCATTGACTCCCCGCATTTTCCCACACTCTCTGTCGTTCACACCGGTGAGCCACTCGCCCCCGTGCGTATCTACGGGGGAACGCTGGCGAACGGCCAGAAGCTCGCGGTGTTTGTCTCCGAGTTTAAACCAAAACCCAACCTCATCAACTCCTTGTCTGATGCAATCATGAGCTGGTCGAAGAAGAAAGGCTGCAGACTGCTAATCTCCCCTGAGGGAATGGTGGTGGAAGGTAAATCCGCTGAGGAGGAGATGATCGTCGATGCGTACGCGATTGGCTCAACAGAAAACGCCCGTGCGGTCCTGCAGGCAAAAAACATTCCCCAGTTCAAAAACGGGATCATCGCTGGTGTCTCCGGGGTGCTGCTGAACAAAGGGAAACAGGAGAAATTCGATGTGATCTCCATCCTTGCTGAGGCGCATCCGAACTACCCTGATGCACGTGCTGCTGCCTCAGCGATTAACGTGATTGCGACAGTGATTGGCGTGGAGATTAATGTCGGTCCGCTGTACGATGAAGCAGAGCGCATCGAGAAGCAACTCCAGCGCTTCCACAAGCAGGCCAAACCCATTGTGTCGGGTGCTGCCCAGATACCGCAGCCGAGCATGTACGGGTAACGGCGCCTACACACGTCCTCTCTTCTCTTTCTTCCCAACTTTTAAAAGGCCATGGAAGTTCATTATCGTGACAGTATGACTACGATACCTCCCAGTCATCCACGGTACCTCTCCCTCAAAACCAGGGAGCAGATAGCCCAGGGGATGAAACAAGGTATCGTGCATGAAACCGGGTTGATTGCCCATGGCCGTGGCGAGGCATTCGATTACCTGCTTGGTGAAGCAACTCATCCACAGGCTGAGGCTGCGTCGAAGGTCGCAGCAGCTGCGTTGCTCACTGCTGCCCATCCAGTCATCTCAGTGAACGGAAACGTCGCTGCACTGGCCGCTGACTCCTGTATTCACTTGGCGCACAGCATCCCTGCGCACCTTGAGGTGAATCTGTTTCATCGCACCCTGGAGCGCATGGAAAAGATTACAGCGCTGCTCCAGAGCAAAGGGGCACAGACCGTGTATGGGTTAGCTGCGGACGAGCGAATCCCTGGGCTTGATCACGACCGAGCACTCTGCGAGAAAAACGGTATTTTCTCTGCGGATGTCGTCTTGGTTCCCCTAGAGGATGGCGACCGATGCCAGGCACTTTGTGCGATGGGGAAAACCGTGATCACAATTGACCTCAACCCCCTCTCACGAACCGCGCAGACTGCGACGATAACTATTGTGGACAATGTGATCAGGGCGCTCCCTGGGTTGCAGCAGTGGGTGGTCGCCCTTAATGATACTCCTCGGTCTGATCTCGCGCAGATGCTACAGTCGTGGGATAATACACACAACCTGAAAACCATGCTGTCCTTTCTGTCAAAAAGACTAAATTCCTTGGGTTAATACGGTGTGTCGTATGTATAGAAGTCACTACTCAAAAGAGATCTCACCACAAGACTACAATTCTTCTGTGACGGTCGCGGGCTGGGTGGAAGATGTACGGAATCTTGGCTCTATTGCCTTCCTCATCCTACGTGATGCACAGGGCACGCTGCAGCTGACCCTGTTGAAAAAGAAAACCCCTGAGGTGTTCGAGCAACTCGTCTCCCTGCCTCGGGAGTCAGTGCTCTCTGTGAAAGGACTGTGTAAGGAGAATGAAAAAGTACGCAATGGCTATGAAGTTCTCCCAGAAACTGTCACCGTGCTGTCCACCGCGGAGACACCCTTGCCGCTTGGCGTGGTTGATAGAGTGGAGTCTGATTTTGATACACGACTTGACAACCGTGTTCTTGATTTACGAAAACCGGAGGTCCAGGCGATTTTTCGGATTCGCGATGCCGTGCTTGCTGCTGCTGATGAGTACCTGCGGTCCCAGCACTTCCTCGAGGTGCACACCCCAAAAATAATCGCCAGCTCCTCTGAGGGTGGCACGGATATGTTCAAGCTTCAGTACTTTGAGAAGCAGGCGTTTCTTGCTCAATCCCCCCAGTTGTACAAGCAGAGCCTCATGGCTACAGGTCTGGACCGTGTCTACGAGATTGCCTGGTATTTCCGCGCAGAGGAGCATAACACACGACGGCATCTGAATGAGTCCACTGCCATTGACGTGGAGATGGCCTTCATCAAGGATGAAGAGGAGGTCATGGCTATCCTTGAGCAGCTGGTGCACGCGATGTGGACGCGGGCCAGTGAGTGCAGCGCAGAGCTGGCGGTGTTACAGAAAACGATCACTGTCCCACACCTACCGTTTACACGTATTGCCTATGATAATGTCGTTGAGAAGCTACAACAACAGAACTCTCCAATTCAATGGGGCGTGGACCTCAGCACCGAAGATGAGCGCTTGCTTGGAGACATCATGAAGGAGGATGGTATTGACTTCTACTTCATCACGAAGTATCCGTTAGCATCCAAACCGTTCTACACCATGCCTGCTGGGCAGAAGCACTCACGGGGCTTTGACTTGGAGTGCAAAGGCGTCGAAATCTCCTCAGGGAGTCAACGTATCCATGACGTCGGCCTCCTCACTGAGCGTTTGAAGGCCTGTGGCTTACACCCAAAGGATTTTGAAGCGTATTTGAAGGCATTTCGCTACGGGATGCCACCCCATGGGGGCTTTGGCTTTGGCATCGAACGCTTCTTAATGGAGTTATTAGATCTCAGCAACATCCGGGAGTGTATTTTGTTCCCACGGGACCGCACGCGACTCACACCATGAGATACCCCTGTCGTGCTTCCGAAGAGAAGGGGAGTGTTTCACGGTTGTCTCAAGGACAACGACATTCACTATGCAGTGGTTTTTCCATCTGTTGGGCTCCTCCCTTCATAGGTGAATAGTTATTAATAGGTGCTGGAAAATCACTGGTGACGAAAAGAAGCGATACCTATGGTTCACCATGGTCCGCATCGCAGTCTCAGTAAAAGGATTTCAACAAAGGTGTTGGGTCGTCCACAGAACATCCATGATCCCTCGATTTTTCATAAGCTGTCGTTGATTGCACTGCTCTCGTGGATAGGGTTAGGTGCAGACGGTCTCTCCTCCTCCTCGTACGGTCCTGCAGAGGCGTTTGAGGCGATGCAAGGTCATGCCTATCTTGCAGTGTTTTTAGCAGTGGTCACGGCACTGACGGTCTTCATCATCTCGTACACCTACTCCAAGATTATCGAACAGTTTCCTCACGGTGGCGGCGGGTATTTCGTTGCGACCTCTACCTTAGGGAAGAAAGCAGGAGTGGTTTCCGGGTCTGCGTTGCTCATTGATTACGTGCTGACGATTACGGTATCCATCGCCGCCTGCGGCGATGCGATCTTCAGCTTTCTACCTGGTGAAGCCCAGGCCTTTAAGCTGACGTTTAAAGTCGTGTTGATTTGCATCCTCATCCTCCTAAACCTCCGTGGAGTGAAAGAATCAGTGATGATGCTTGCACCTATTTTTCTACTGTTTATCGGCACCCATGTCCTGCTCCTCGGCTACGGTCTCATCACCCAAGCAACTGCGGTAGGATCGCATTTCACAGTATTCTCAACAGAGTTCAGCGTTGATGTACAGGCCATCGGATTCCTCGGTGTTCTCGCTATCTTTCTACGGGCCTTTTCGTTAGGCGCAGGAACGTACACCGGGATTGAGGCTGTATCCAACGGTCTTCTTGTCATGAGAGAGCCAAAGGTGAAAACAGGGAAACGCACCATGCTGTACATGGCGATCTCACTAGCGCTGGTTTCAGGGGCACTCTTGCTGTGCTACTACTTCTTGAAACTGCAGCCTGTCGAAGGTCAGACATTAAACGCGGTGCTTGCGACAACACTTTTCAGTGGTTGGCCTGCTGGTTTCTGGATTGCAGCAGTGATCCTCTTTTCTGAGGGGTTACTGCTCTTTGTTGCTGCTCAAACAGGGTTCATCGATGGGCCACGGGTGATGGCGAACATGGCGGTGGACTCGTGGTTTCCCAAAAAATTCGCAGCATTATCAGAGCGACTCACGATGAGAAACGGCGTGCTGGTCATGGGTGTGATCGCCCTGCTCCTCATCGTCATGACGAATGGTAATGTGTCGTTTCTGGTGATCATGTACGCCATCAACGTGTTCGTGACCTTCTCGCTGTCTCAGCTGGGGATGGCACGCTTCTCACTACAGACCCGAACGAAAAGAAAACATTGGATGCGATACCTATTCATCTTTATCATCGGTTTTGTCGTCTGTTTCACCATCCTGCTCATCATGCTCTATGAAAAGGTGCTTGGTCCCTTCGTGAACAACAACCCACAGGATGGCATCTGGGGGTTGACGACCCTGCTGATCACCTCGTTTGTGATACTGCTGTGCTACCTCATTCATCGCCACTACACAAAAATTAAACGCGCAATGAAAAAATTCGATGAAGTCTTGCTGCTGTCCAATATTCATCTTGTGGGAAAACCAAATACGCAACCCGTGGATTCAAAACAAATGACTGCAGCGATCCTCGTCAGCGAGTACAACGGCTATGGGGTCAACACGTTTCTGTCTCTGATTCGTAACTTCCCAGGGTTGTATAAGAACATTATTTTTGTGTCCATCGCTGAACTTGATTCAGGAACCTTCAAAGGCGTTGCGGAAATAGAAGCCTTAAAAACATCGGTGAAAGCCTCCCTTGCTAAGTATGTGAGTCTTGCGCAGCGACTCGGATTTTCCGCTGAGTACCGCATGGATGTCGGTATCGATGTCGTTGACACAGCAAGCTGTCTGTGCGATGTGATTGCAAAAGAATTTCCAAAGGTGATGTTTTTCACCGCAAAACTTGTGTTCCGTCATGAAACCATTTTCCATAAGATCCTGCACAATGAAACTGCGTTTGCGATCCAACGTCGATTGCAGTGGCAGGGTCTGCCGGTCGTGGTTCTTCCTCAGCGCATCGATGTGTAATTATTTTTTTCATTCATAGCAAACAAAAAAAAAAAATTCTGAAAAATTTTTAGTACGAGTGCAAACATTTTTTAATGAGTAATGTGATATCATATTCCAATGGTGGCAAAGGAGGTGTGAGGAATGCCGGCGAAAAAGAAAGCAAAGAAAGCCAAAAAGAAAACCGCCAAGAAGAAGAAATAATACAGCCTATTGCGTCTTTATTTTGATTTCATAGGTCATCAACTCCTTTTTCTTCTTCACTCTTTTTTTCTTTTTTCCTCCTGTTACATCCTCACTTAATTGTACGGATAGTTCTCATGAAAACTTTTTTTGATGTTCTCTTATTCTATATCGTTGACCATAAAAAAATATCAATTTTTTCTTTTAGATTGACACACTATCATTTTATTTGTTTACACATAATGTTTTATTTTCTGTCAAGCAGTGCATCTTTGCCATACGTTCATATAAAAAAAATTTTTTTTAAAAAAATTGAGTGCAGGGGACGAGATTTGAACTCGCGGACCTCTACAGGACAAGGCCCTCAACCTTGCGCCGTTGACCATGCTTGGCTACCCCTGC
>JAFGML010000005.1 GCA_016927555.1 Thermoplasmatota archaeon | reverse complement strand
CTTGCCTCCGACGGTGAACCAGGAGATTGGTTTGGCGGTTCTGTTTCACTTTTGGATGGTACTGCTATCATCGGAGCACCCCACGATAATGACAACGGAGGCAGTTCTGGTTCTGCATACGTATTCACCCGAACCAACACCACATGGGTCCAGCAGCAAAAGCTCCTCGCCTCAGACGGCGAATCTGGGGATCTTTTTGGCATCTCTGTTTCTCTTGATAGTGGCACCGTCCTTATTGGAGCTGTTTGGGATGATGACAAAGGAGTCGATTCTGGATCAGCATATATTTTTACAAAAGCGAGTTATATATGGGTTGATGATGATTACAATTCCTCAACGCCTGGTTGGGGATATGATCACTTCAATATCATCCAAGATGGGATTAATGCTGTCGCTGAAAATGGAACTGTTTTTGTTTATAATGGAACTTATTATGAGTGGGTAAATATTACTAAGACAATAAAATTACATGGAGAAAATAGAGAAGAAACTATCATAGATGCTACAGGGTTATTTTATGGTTTAGAAACAAAATCAAATGTTATTGATATAATTATAACTAATCTTACAGTTAAGAACTCAGCTTCTTGTGGGGTCTTTGTTGGAAGTTCTGATATTATTTTTGACAATGTAACTTCTTGCGATAATATTAATGATTATGGATTTTATGTAAAACTTTTTTCAAATATAACAATTAAGAACTGTCTTGCATATAATAATGAAGAGGGAATATATGATGATGGGAGTAATAATTTAAATGTTTATGGTTGTACATTTAGAGACAATTGGAAATACGGTCTACGTCTTGGCCAACGCCCAACTACTAATGCCTATATTCATCATAACAACTTTATTTCTAATGATATAGATAATGCCTATGATGACGGTGATGGAAGTAATCTTTGGGATTACAACTTCTATGATGATTATTCAGGAATCGATGCTAATGGAGATGGCATCGGAGATACACCATATACTATAAGTGGCAGTGCAGGAGAACAAGACTTGTATCCCTTAATGACCTCCTATGGTCCACCCTATGCACACTTCACCTATACTATCACCGACAAAACCGTGTTCTTCAACGCCACCTCCTCCTACGACTACAACGGACTCATCACGAACTACACTTGGGACTTCGGCGACCAAACCACAGCCTACGGACTAACCAGTACTCATACCTACGCCTCCTACCAAGACTACACCGTCACCCTCACCGTCACCGACGATGTCGGCAACACCGACACCTGCACACAGACGATCACGATCACCGACCTGCTCCCACCAACAGTATCAGACATCTACGCGTACCCCAACCCGCAGCACCTCAACGAACCAGTCACCATCAAATCCACCATCATCGATAACGTCGCCGTCTCCACGGTCAGCGTCATCATCACCGCACCAGATACAAGCACCACGAACCAGACCATGACCTACAACCCGCTCACCTGCCTTGCGTACTACAACACCACCTACGCACAGCTGGGAACCTACTCCTACGTCATCTGGGCAAATGATACCAACGGCAACAGCAACACCTCACCACCACACACCTTTGACATCATCAACGACCACCCGTTCATCCCCAGCAACCCACAGCCAGCCAACGGCTCCACCAACATCGACACCACCGTCACCCTCAGCTGGACGGGTGGTGATCCCAATGCCAACGACACCGTCACCTACGACGTGTACTTCGGCACCACCAGCCCACCACCACAAATCGTCGCCAACCTCTCCGGGACTTCGTATGAGGTCAGCACTCTTTCCTACGACACCGTGTACTACTGGCGGATCGTCGCCTGGGACAACCACAACGCCTCAACTAGCGGCCCACTCTGGCACTTCACCACCAAACATTTGAACATCCCACCACCCGCACCACACATCAGTGGACCAACCTGGGGCATCATCAATAACCCGTACACCTTCTCCCTCGGTGCGATCACCGACCCGGATGGAGACCAGCTGTACTGCCTCTGGGACTGGGGAGACGGCACCACCAGCGGGTGGCTTGGCCCGTACGCCTCAGGGACAACAGTGACAGCCACACACACGTGGAGTGAGAAAGGAACCTACGGCATACGCGTCAAACTCAAAGACCAGTACGGCAGTGAGAGCACCTGGTCAGAGCCTCACGCCATCACTATCTACGAACTCAAGAAAGCCTTCCTCTTCGGCAGGTACACTAACATGACCACCAGCGGGGACTACACCACGATGCAGGCGGTGAACATACGACTGCTCCACTGCAACCCCTTCCAGTTCCTCCACTACGTCTCCGGGGAGACCATCATCTACGCCGAAGGCAGCATCATCATCATGTTCCCAAAGCTTCACTTCCTCATCGGTTTCGTCAACGCCTTACTCTAACGTGTGGCTTATTGGGAACCACAAGACAGTACGATCACCCCACCTCGTCCTACCCCCCCATCTGAAGCACCATCCTTGCCTCCGAGACAGGGAAGAAAAAGTACAACTATTGTCAATGGTTTTCTTCCAAATACTATTTAAAGACCCATAGATGTCTGCGTTTGACCAAAAACCATACCAGTATATTCTTATACTTTAGGGTACATAATAAGTAAATAAGGAATTGGGGGAACAAGAAGATGGAAAAAAGAATCGTACCCATGGTACTCATGGGACTCGTAGTCCTCAGTGGACTAGGGGCAGCTGCCTTCTCTCCGAACATCTCACTGAAACACTCAACCACCGTGTCACAGACCGCAACCACGGTGTCGTTCTCACCACCACTCTTGTCTGAGACAGACGGATTCATAGAAATAAATGTACAGGGTGCCACCACCCAGTGGTTGGAACCTAACCGACCAGTACTACCGGTTTTTATCAAGACCTTTGAGATCCCGTGTGGCTCAACAGACATCCAGGTGACCTGCACACCAGATGAGGTGCATAGCCTGCCGTTGACCGGCCAGGTGATCCCAGCCAGGATTTCGGCGTACTCACTGATGAGCCAGCACACGGAGTACGTCACCGACCCAGAGGTGTACAGCAGCGCAGCCTTCTACCCAGACGTGTGGTACACCACGGAGCTGGGCGCAGGATGCAATGAGAACAATGTTCAAGTGACGTTTGTCAAAGTCATCTGCTACCCGGTGCAGTACTCACCAGTCACCAATCTGATGAAGTACACAGACGGCTGTGCCATCACACTGTCCTACACGGCACCAGACAGGCCGCGACAACCAGCGACACAAGATGAAATCGACCTGGTGATCATCGCACCAGAGAAATTCGAAAGCAAGCTTGCGTCACTCGTCACCCATAAGCAGGACAAGGGTGTTGCTACCATGTTCAAATCCCTTGAAGACATCCTCTCCGAGTACACGGGCTACGACGAACCAGAGCAAATAAAATATTTCATCAAGGACATGTACGACACGTACAACATCACGTATGTCTTGCTTGTCGGTGGCCTGAAGAACCATCTCTACTGCAAGGACAAGGACACCAGGTCCGCAGGGTACACTGCCTGGCATGTCCCGGTCCGCTACGCCAACTTGCCCCATGCCGAGGACGAAGCTATTCTCTGCGACCTGTACTACGGGTGCCTGTACAATGGCACGGGCGGGTTTGACAGCTGGGATTCCAACGGCGACGGCGTGTACGCAGCCTGGAACGCACCTGGCGTCATCTCCGATAAGTTCGACCTGTACCCCGAGGTGTACGTCAGCCGCCTAGCCGTCACGATGAACTGGGAGGTCACCCACGTCGTCAACAAGATCATTGAGTACGAGAGCAGCGGGCCTGACGACAAACCCTGGTACAAGACCTACATCGGCATCGCAGGCAAAACCTTCTACATGTGGGCGGGACAACCAGACGGGGAGTACCTCTGCGACCTCGCATATACGAACACCAAGCTGGCCATCCCAGACTTGACACAAGTCAAAGTCTACGCGACCAACAGAGATACGAGTGGACTAGTACCCACACCAAAGGATATCTCCAAGGCACTCCGACAGGGAGCCGGCTTCGTGGACTTCCAAGGCCATGGCTACGCACTCGGCTGGAACACCATCTGGCATGATGGCACCTACCCGGACGACTGGACCGGTGGCATCGGCTTGGACAACTTCTGGCGTATTTTGAACGGCAAGAAACAACCGGTGATCGTCGTCGGCGGCTGCCACAACGGGTTGTACAACGTCTCCACCCTGCAGGGGATGAAGGACAAGGAGGGCACCACCTACTTTGCCCATGGCCTGCCCAGCCCCGTGTGCTTCAGCTGGGGGCTGATCGTCAAACCCCTGGGTGGCGCCATAGCCACGACCGGCTGCACAGGCTACGGGGTTGGCACCAGCGGGGATCCCTCAACCACCCTTAGCTCGGAGCTTGAGGCTGATTTCTTTTACGAGATCGGCCAGGGGACCACCCATCTTGGGGAGACGCACGGCCAGGCCATCCGTAAGTACCTCGTGGACAACACCATAGGGCAGACCGATGCGTACTGCATCACCAACTGGGCGACCTTCGGAGACCCCAGCCTGCTGTTCGGCGGCTATTCCTCCTAAAAACCACCCTTTTTTTTTCTTTTTTTTTTTGTAAAGACCAGCTCACCTCCAGGAGGCACTCCAGGGATACATTCTTAAAGCAACCATATATAAGAGAGGACAGGTGGATGATATCAAGGATACAAAGAAAGTTCTTTTCGACAGCACGATAGCACTCAACCAGCTGTACCAGGAGGACTGCTTAAGCTTCATGCAGAAGATCCCTGATGAGTCCATTGACCTCATCTTCGCTGATCCTCCCTACAACCTCAGTAAGAGCAATTTCAAGATCGAGTTCTCCAAGATGGCATCCAAAGGAGCGGATCTCACCACAAACAAGGGAGCCTGGGATGCATTCGACAGCCAGGCGGACTACGAGACCTTCTCAGCACAGTGGATACAGGCGTGCTACCGCATCCTGAAGACCACTGGGTCCCTCTGGGTGGCTGGGACGTACCACAACATCTACCTGATGGGCTACCTCATCAACACCACTGGTTTTACCATCCTCAACGAAATCCTGTGGCAGAAAACCGATGCCACCCCCAATATCTCCTGCACTCGCTTCGTCGCA
Source organism: Thermoplasmatota archaeon (assembly GCA_016927555.1). Taxonomy (GTDB): domain Archaea; phylum Thermoplasmatota; class E2; order DHVEG-1; family DHVEG-1; genus SM1-50. The sequence continues at coordinate 19,044 of JAFGML010000005.1, read as the reverse complement.
GACCATGAGAACTTCATCTGGGCTAGAAAAGGAACCAAGCACACGTTCAACTATGAGACGATGAAGAAGGCTAACAACGGCAAGCAGATGCGCAGTATCTGGCCGAAGGGAAAGACCAGCGGGGGAAAGAAAATCCATCCCACGCAGAAGCCGGAGTGGCTGCTGGAGCGTATCCTGCTGGCCTGCTCTAACGAAGGCGACCTGGTGTTCGACCCGTTCATGGGCAGTGGAACCACAGCGGTGGTGGCAAAAAAATTAAATAGAATCTTTGTCGGCTGTGATATTGATCCTGCATATGTGAAGGCCGCAAACAAACGACTACAGATGATCCCTGCGAGATTAGAGGAGTACGCAAAGTGTGCATGAGAACTTTTTTTTACCTTCTGAATTGATACCGAATGACCCAGAGTATTTTGTTTGGTACACCGGAACACTAGGGCAAGCCGAGTGGTTGATATCGTACAGTAGAACATTACGGGGAACAGCAGTACCGAAAGAATGTCGTCCTGATTTGTCTAATGTACCAGAAGCCATCATGCCTTTATTATCATTAGATCAACCTGATTTAATCGTGACGAACAAGAAGAATGACCCGCTGATTCTCATTGAAATAACTGAACAACGAGCGTTTGGCACAAATGCTCCACAACGGGTAGCAAGGTTTTGGTCAGCTGTTGCAAATAGAATTCCTTCTGCGTATATTTTACCTGTGGAGAGTTATCAAATAGAAAAAAGTGGAAATCCTTTGAAAATGAAGAAAATTCTTGAAGAGCAAGATGTCAATAAGAAAAGGTTCTTGTTATTCTGTGAAACGCTGTTAAGAGTAAATGGTGAGAAGACGTATAGAAATGGGATAACGACCATTGAGGAACTGAAGGAGAGGATAAGACGAGGAGAGTACAAACAAATAGCTGGTATCACTGAACACACTATTACACAGTTACAGCAATTTGTGAAAAAATTTGTTGATGGTGAAGGCGAGACCGTTCATTTACAAAACATTCCGCCCGAGGAGTATTGTCATAGAGTCGGTAATACCTACTATAGAGCATACATCAGAAAACCAGAAATTACGGAATCTATGCTGTTAGAATGGTTTCATGTATGCTCTACAGTGGTACCTACATTTGTTTTTAAGTGGCACAGCGAACTTAAGTATTTATTCAGAACGAATGGTCTGACTCACATTATGTATGACGAGGAAAATCCTTTTTTATCATATAGAAATCTTCCTCCCAAACCCGGTCAAAACAAAGTGGTTCATACATTCTGTGGAAATAACAAGGATGAGATAGAATTATTTTTTAATTTTGTGGATGCTTGTATTCATAGAGAGTTTAGCAACGATTTTTTTAGGAAAAAGGTAATGCGTGCCGGAGAGTATTGGAACAACGAATTAAGAACGAGGTGGTTCAAAGAAATTGAAGACATCAGAGATATTGACTTGGTGAAGAGTGGTAATTTTTCTTGCACTACCCAAAATTTTTTTGATTTCCTCGAGTCTCAAGGAGTAGAGATACCTCAAAAGTATGAAGATTCATTTCAGGTACTAGAAAAATCTCACATTTATAAAATTTTTAACGCTGCACCACACCGCGGATTATATGACCCTTATAGCGGCAACCTTGCGGTGAGAGATATCTTATTTGCTCGTGAGCCAACGACCATTGAAGACCTCACCAAATTTACCAGGTCAAAATCATTGGTATTCCTCGTCGATTTTAAGGGAGAGTCTGCAACGAAGCATCGCTTTATATATGGACTCATCAACCGTGCATTTACAAAATATAATAACCAAAAGGACACGGGATGGAATGAGCAAGAGAAATTACTATGGCTCTTAAAGAATATCAAAATACACAAATTTACAAAAGACATGAGATGCCATATTGTATTTTCAGACATTATTCTTGTGAGAAGGTTCGTCACACCGGATCCCATAAAATATGAGGTAATCTTTGGAGTGCCGACACTACTCAGAATGGGGCTAATTGATGAGAGAGACGCAAGTATTGAGAGCATGAGGCTAAAAACATGATAACCGAAGAATACATCACGATAGCAGCAGCACAGAAACTGATTAAGGAAGGCTGGGAGATCATACTTGTGCATCCACCAGACGGACAAGGACCGTTTACCATTCCAAAACCACCTCAGAACAAGGCTATTGAACGAGCGAGTAATCACCCAGATATTGTGGCGATTAAAAAAGAATACGAGAGGATAAAAATTATTCTCGTGGAATGCAAAGTGAAGAAGTGTGATTTAAAGGAAGATATTGAAAAATTTAAAAACTTAGCAAACAACCCAGACCAATTATATTATATTTGTTTCAGATGTCAAAAATTTGAATGCGGTCCAGAACTCGGAGTAGATTACGACGAGCTATCTACAAAAAGTGCATCAGAATTACCAATTGAATTTGCTTTTGCGTATCAAGAAAATACTGGAAGTCTAGAGTTACCTACGACAATTAGTGGATTCCCCTGCCAGGAATTCAGTTTCACTGAAACGGAGATTTCTCCTCACTCGACTACCTCGATGGAATGATCCTTTATCAGCTGCTTGTTCACCCCACGCAGCCGCTGCTTCATGATCTCAAAGTACGTCGGGTCATTCTCGATGCTCACCGAGTGTCTCCCGATTTGTTTGGCGACTGCACTGGTGGTGCCGCTGCCCGCGAAACAATCGAGGATCGTATCCCCCTCGTTGCTGAAGATTTCAAGCAAGTGCCGCACGACCCGCTCAGGTTTCTGCGTGGGGTGCGCGGTCCGCTCAGCCCCCTGACAGATCGGTGTTTCAATGAAGTTATGCATCTCTTTCTGCGTCTTGAAGTGAAAGGTGTACGGGACTTTTTTTTCATCGTAGCCTTTCACCGCCCACAGAATCGGCTCACAAGAGGAGAGAAACCCGGTTTTTCGAATCTGTGGAGCAGGGTTTGTCTTATGCCAGATGATCGTGGCGTGGTGGCGCAGTCCGTAGCGCTCATAGATCCGTCGTATGTCACTGACGTACTCCAGTTTACAGAAGAGCAAAAAGTTCCCTGAGGTCTTCAGCACTCTGACGATTTCGGAGACCCAGACGTTCGTAAACTCCAAGTACTCCGTGTCAGCGAAGTAATCCCAGCCGCCGAAATCCTTGGAGAGCGCTTTGCGTCCCTTCAACTCTTTTGTGTTCTTGTTCGCGGTGTTGTACGGCGGGTCAACGAGGACAACGTCGAACAGCTCATCAGCAAATCCTCTCATGACGGTGATGCAGTCGCCCAGATAGAGCTTGTGACAGGTCTTCGGTATGGTTCTCCCCTCCCCTAATTGCACAGGGTAGTGATCCTTCGCATTTATATGTTTTGATGTCGAGTGCTGCAAAGAGCGCTGACAACCACGCAAGTGGACTGAGCGGGATTTGAACCCGCGGCCTCCGCCTTGCGAAGGCGGCGATCTTCCGCTGATCTATCAGCCCGCTGACTAGCAGGGGAGTACAGAACTCCTGTATTTGAGAGTTTCTTTTTATGGATGCTGCCTGTCTTCCCTAGCGAGGCCGTGAACCAGCCTGCATCACACCAACCGCGTCTGACTGCCCATCTTGAACTGCCCCAGCTCCTTGAACAGCTCATCCTCCATCAGCACGTTGATCAGATGCAGACACGAAGAGCTAATCGAAATGTCCCGGGTATGACCCTGCCGTCCTTTTGAGATCTCACGGGCACTGATGATCCCCTGCATATCCAGCTCAGTGATGAAATCAGCGACCCGCCGCTGCGTCAGCGACCGGTACGACACCCGACGGCACACCTCCAGGTAACACTGGTACACCTCACCAGTCATCAAGCTGGTTCCCCCATCGCGACTGCGCAGCTGCATCTGCGCCTTCCAAATAGCAAACAACGTCAGCTTCGCATGCATCGGCAGCCCACGGACCACCTCAGCCAGACAGTCCGTCTCGATCTTCTTCTGCGCCAACCGGACATGTTGCACAGTCGCCCGTGGCTCCCCCTTCCGCTCCGCTAGCTCGGTGGCAACCCGCAAGAGATCCAACGCCCGACGTGCATCACCATGCTCCGCGGCAGCCAACGCCGCGCACAGGGGGATGACATCACTGCTCAGCACCCCGGGCTTCAACGCCTGTGCCACCCGGTCCGCAAGGATATCCTGCAGCTGTGTGGCATCGTACGACGAAAAGCTCAGGTGCTCTTTACTGAAACTGGATTTCACCCGCATGTCCACAAACTCCTCGAATCGAAGGTTATTGGTGATGCAGACGACAGACAGCTTGGACTGTCGGAGCTCACTATTGATGCGGGACAAGGTGTACAACGTCGTATCCGACTTCAGTCTATCCACCTCATCTAAGACGACCACGGTGACGCACGGCTGGGCATCAAGCAACCTTAGAACCCGTGAGTACAGCTCATCGGTGGACAGACCAGAGAACTGGGTCTGACCAGACGTCTCATCAACAAACCTCATGCCGATATGCTGAAGCACACGGTACTCGGTGTCCACCCGCTGGCAGTTGCACCACACCACCATGATCTGCTGACCCTGCGCATGTCCCTTCTGCGCCAACTGGCTGGTGACCAGCTGCGTCGCAGCACTCTTCCCAGTCCCCGGTGGACCAAACAGGTAAATGTTGTTAGGCGTCTGATTTCGCAACGCTGGAAGCAGCATGACAGCAAGCTCCTGCTGCTCCTGGTCACGATGCAGCAACAACGAGGGTACATACGTCGACGAGAGAACCTCACGGTCTACAAACAGCTGCCTGGCCGAAAGGAACTGGTCGAAGAGATCTCCAACCTGCGATAGCCGCTCTGTGATCGTGCGTGAATTGCCCTGCTGACCTTGACCGGTGCTCTCCTCACCTCGTCGTTCGATGACATACTGATCCCTCATCTGATCTCCTCCCGAGAGCATCCACGCTCACCATCAAGTTCCAGTGGAAATAACCCCCCGGAACCATGAATAGTGCCGCGTGTTTAAAACACTGTTGATTTTTCCAAGCGTGTACATGGTTATCGGTTCGCGGGAGGAGCACGTGAATTTTTTTATCATGGCTGCAGAACTAGTGGAAGATGCTGTTCTGCCGGCCAGACATGACCCATGACCACGCTGCATTCGTCTTCTACGGACTGCTGCGGATCCTCGTCTCCCGGGTACCTTCCACGGGGACGATGTCGTCCACATCAGCGGCACGCTACGCCTTATCCTGGTACGTGAACACTCGTTGTAGGTGACACTGCTCCCCTTTTTTCGTGCTGTCCTAGCAGTCGCTGGGACAACCATGGCAGTATAAAAAATTTGTAACAAAAAGGAGTCCAACCCCCCTTTATGAAGACTAAGTAATATTACAAATATATCAAAAAAATTTATCATATGGTCCGTAAAATATATATTATGGTAATTCATAACAAACAGAGTATATATAAATGTGGGGAGGAATATAAAAAATGAGACAAAGAAAAACTATTTTGAGAGAGGCTGGTGCATTGCTCATCGCAGCAATACTTCTCGTAACCTCAGTAGCGGTGTTTCTACCGCTGACCCAGGTGACACAGGCAGCACCAACAACACTTTTTACGGAAGGGTTCGAAGGCTGGGTGCCTGAGGTACCACCCATCCCAGGGGCAGTGCCACCCACCGATTGGGCAGTCTATAATGTCAATGGAGGAAACACTTGGGTGTACAGCTCCAGTGGACAACGCTCGGGCACAGGGTGCGCTAAATGCACCTACGACTACGTAACCATGCCAAATGACGACTGGCTTGTCACGAAGGGAACCGTGGTTGCACCCGGCGGCATCTTTGAAGTCTGGGTGGATGGATACTCCTATGGGGACGACGCGTTTGAAATCTACATGTCCACCACAGGAAACACAGTAGATGATTTCACTCCACCATCAGGAACCTTGCTCGTAGGTGTCTACTCAGAAGTACCTGGCGAGTACACACAATATACCTTTACGATGCCACCTGAGGTATATGGGCAAACGGTCTACTTTGCGATACGGTACATTGGTGATTACGCCTGGTACATCTGGGTCGATGATGTCACGTTTCCGGATGGATCCTTCGAAGGATTCGAGGGGACACCAGGGGTACCTGGATATCTCCCTGGATGGACCTCAGTCGTGGTCTTGGGAACAGACCCAGACAACGAATGGGACTGCGTCACCACAGGGCTCCATCCAGTCTGCTCACCATACGGGGGAAGCTGGATGGCACGATACGATAGTTTCTACATTTCAGTAGATAACAGTGCCCGTCTGCAATATAACACGCCGTTTGACTTCGCAGGGTCAGGGTTTAATGTGTTCACCCTGTCCTTCTTTATGCACCACGATACAGGCTACACTAGCTGCGCGGATTCTGTAAGTGTTCAAGTCTCAATCGACGGGGGACTGACGTGGACGACCCCGCCTGGAGGAACATTTAATCGGAACGATGGCACCACAGGCTGGAGCCCCCATTCTGTTGATCTCTCAATGTTTAATACTGCCGGGGCCGCCTACATTGGGTTCTACGGGGAATCCTTCTACGGCAACAGTATGTTCATCGATGATGTGGAACTCACCGGTGACATGTACAACGCTCCACCCTACGACCCATGTAACCCAGACCCAGGAGATGGTGCGACTGCGACCTGCGCGTGCCTCTCGTGTCTCACGTGGGAGGGAGGAGACTCTGACTCAACATCAGTGACCTACGACATCTACCTCGGCACCACCAGTCCACCATCAGGACCCATCGACTCCATCACCGCGCCAGCAACGACCACGAGTCTGTCATGGTGCCCCACTGGCGGCCTTGGTCTGTTGAGCGACACGACGTACTACTGGCGAATCGTGGCCACAGATTCAGATGGTGCAACCACCGTAGGTCCCCTTTGGAGTTTTACCACAACAGCCTGTGTGTACTTCATCAATGATATCTACATCTCTGGCAACAGGGTGTACGTGAAACTCGAAAATACAATCGATGAAAAAATCCAGCCGGTAACTCTCACGATGACGGTCACCATCACCGGGAGTCCTTGCGGGTGTCCTAACCCAACGTTAAACAGCCCTCATCTCGTGGAAACACCACCAGGGTCCGGTATCTATACGAAACAGTGGACCAGCCTCAATATACCAAAAACCAGTGAGGGGGGAGTACGAGAAAGATCTGTACTGATCCAAGGGGGATGCGCCTGCTTTGACGTGACAGTCACCGTGGATTCATGTGACGACCCCATCGTAACTCATCAGTGCATCCTGCAGGAAACACGACAAGGAACCCTCTGCAGTCTCCGCCTGTGCTAGAGACTCTTAAGAGGATAGAGGCATACTGTATGCCTCTCTCTTTTTTTTTTCTTTTTATCCTGATGATTCGAAATACTACGCTCTGCTCAGAGTCCGATACGGGAAAACAGTCCCACCAGCACATCAAGACCGATGATCACAAGGAAAATCAGTGCGATCACCACGAGTAGTTTCACGGCGAATTTAATGACACCCCAGAGGAGAATCACAAGCCCCAGGATGCCAACTAGCACCACCCAGAAAGGAACATAAAACCCAAACAGCTCCATCGTTTGTTCTCCTCCTTTGAGGTAGCATCACCTGGAGAGTATTTAAACGTTCATGCAGCAAAGCAACGCAAGGGCACAGCAGAAGAAACCTTTTATCGTAGGTAAGTAGAGGTGTAAAGATAACCAACAGGAGGACGGGTAACATCGTGCGGCATCGTGGTGTATTGTCTGAAAGGGGTGGCACAGCGATACTATTATAAACTACCACCACCCTATATTAACAATTGTTAATTTTTTAATGTGAACGGAGAAAAACACGTATGAAGACGCCACAACCACTCATCGGAATCCTCCTACTTATCCTGCTGCTTCTCCTCGGCAGCCTCAGCGGATGCCTCGGCACTCAACCACTCCAGCTGGATGGCGTGGAGATCCGTGAGTACCAAGGAGAGAAACTCTCCAGTGTGAATGACTTCCGTGAGAACTCCATTAAAGGACCACAGTACGTCAACCGCACCATGTACCAGCTGACAATCACGGGGCTCATCGACACCCCGACCACGTACACCTACGATGAAATCCTGACAACCTTTCAGCCCTACCAGAAAGTCGTCACGCTGGACTGCGTCGAAGGCTGGAGTGTCAAAATCCTCTGGGAAGGCATCCTAGTCACCGACCTCATCGCTACAGCACACCCAGATCCAAACGCCACCACCCTCATCTTCGTCGCAGCAGACGGCTACACCACCAGCCTGCCACTCAACTACACCACAGACAACCACATCCTGCTGGCGTACAAGATGAACAACGTCACCTTGCCACCAGAGCGTGGCTTTCCCTTCCAGCTGGTCGCGGAGAGCAAGTGGGGCTACAAGTGGATCAAATGGGTCACTGAGATACAGGTCTCAGACAACGAGAACTACCAGGGGTACTGGGAGAGCAGAGGCTACTCCACTTCCGCGGACCTCAACGACAGCTTCTTCGGAGACTAACCCTATGCAGCTGCGACGACTCCTCATTCTTACCACCCATATACTGCTCACCATCGTGCTGATTCTCTTCATCCTCTCCGGCTACGGCATCACCAACTACCAGACCATCGAGCCACTCACCGCAGGACTACTTAGCAAGCCTACCTCGTATCAGCTCCACGTCAACCTCATCATCCCCCTGCTCATCCTGCTTGCCCTGCACATCGCACTGCCGCTCTGGAACAGGACACAACGACAGAAACACTCACCCTAAGACCGACTCAAAGGACATCGCTTATTAATCACTCGCCTGATAACAGGGGTGAGGAGAGCATCAGATGACCAAAAAAAGCATCATCCTGTTTGTGATACTCTCAGTCATCATCGTCAGCATCGGTGTCTACTGGTTCGTCGTCTCCCCTCCTGTTGAAGAGACACCACCAGACGAATCCGGCTACCTTCTCTTTCAGGAAAACCTCACCACCAACACACTGACCGTCACCGAGATCCATGGTCTGACCACCTGGGAGGATATCGAGGTGTACTCAGGACATGCGCTTGTGCCCACAGGACCGATAGACCTAGGGGATGTCGTCATGAACTGCACAGGCAACGTACAATTCCTTAACACCAAAGACCAGACGATCTTCACTGGATACGATTTCTCCGAATAAAAACAAAGGAGACGCTCACACCGAGACAGTATTTAAAGGACAAGGGATAGATTTATTTACTAGTCCGTAAATAATAATAGCATGGGGTCTGGCCTTTTCTCAAAAGAACATGCTTTCGCATTTCTTTCCTCCCAGACTTGAAAAACCAGGCCCCATCACATTCTCCTCCAGGAAACATTTAAATAAGCAAATTCTTATAAATAATGATAGAGTACGATGCATCCGGAGACGATGACCATGAAAACTGTCACACGATTATCCGTACTGCTCACGATACTATTGCTCACCACCACACCACTGCTTGCCAGCGCATCCCTGCTCCCAAATAACCTAAGCCAGTATGCTGTTGTTGAAAACGACGCATCGGAATCTGGTGTGCTGCGCCTCGCGTACCTCATCGTCTACGTCTTTGTGTACAATAAAACGTCTGGGCTGCAGCCCTGCGAGGGAGCCAACATTTCCATACGGGGGCTAAGCAAGTGGTACAGCGGGACGACCGACGAGTACGGGATGCACCTGTTCCTCCTCAAAACACCGCTGTTTCGACAGAGATGGTACATCGTGAAAATCTCAGCCACGGTCAACGATCATCTCATCACCAAAACCAGTTTTCTGCACATCAAAGCCACACAGATTCAGACCAAAGGATTCCTGCTCATCACCCGCTAAGTAGAATCCTCAACAAGATTTTTGCTTGCTACGAATTAAAAAAAAAGAGGAGGGTGCCCGTGCACCACTCTAGCCCTTGTGGATGGTGATCTGCCCACCAGCCAGTGCGGTACTTGGGTCTCCGCCATCAGGCAGCCCTATGTTGTTGTCGAACACGATCAGATCACCGTTGTCCTTATCCCAGATCTTGATTCTGAACCGATCGACACCGCCGCCTCCATTGATCTGCCCATCAATGCCGGTGAGCATGAACCCGTAGGTGCCCTCACCGTTGATGGTCCCAGTCCCTTTGAACATCGCCTTGGGACCAGCAATGATCAACCACTCGTACACATGGGAGTGGAAGTTCAGACTCGCCACCTGGAACTGAAACTCGGTGTTTCCAGTCGGCACGGTCTGTCCTTTCTTGTACTTGGAGACAAACCCGAAGTTCGCACGACCAGACATGCTCGGATCCGCGGGGTACGAGCCTTCCTCTGCCATGATCCACCCGCCACCGGTGACAAACCCGCAGCTGGGATCATACACCACCACGTAGAACTCCACCGTCAGGGAATCAGACCCACCGTCGTCATCAGTCACGGTCACGGTGATCTGGTACACCCCGGCCCCGCCGTAGATGTGATCACCAGCGAAGAGGTACGTGCCAAACAGGACAGCACTCTCTGTGATGTTTCCATCACCCCAGTCAATGGCAGCCACATGCGTGTCAAGACACCCGGGGTCAGAGAACACACCAGACAGCATGATCGGATCAGCCAGCGCGATTGGAGTCTCTGGGAGACCACTCACGGATTCAATCGTCGGGGCAACATTGTTGACCAGCACCACTGCTGTGCCTGACTCCATCTCCATACCCTCATTGTAGATAACAACCAGAATCGTGTACTCGCCATCCTCACAGTACAGATGCTCGAGCACAAACGTGTTGCCAGGGCCAAGAGGCAGCGGGAACGTCCCAGACCCGTCACCGTAGTCCACAGTCGCGGTGTACGCAGAAGACTCATTGTCAGCCAGGAAACCATCACTGAGGAACACAGAGCCTTCGTCTATCACACCACCAGGCCCCATGTTGACGAATGGTTCTTCACCATCGACGACCACGGTCCAGGATCCAATGATTTCACCACCATCATCATCAAGGATCACAATCGTGACATCGTACACACCGGTTTCCTCGTAGATGTGCGTCGCATTAACGATGATGTACATATAGTCGTTACTGATGATGAAATCATCAGGTCCTAACGAAAAGACAGAGACTGTGCCATCGCCCCAGTCAATCGTCACCGTGTACGTATCCAGTGAGGCGATCCACCCGCGGGGATCTTGTAATCCATCAAAAAAAGTAACAGACAACAGAATCTCCTCACCAACCCCGACAGGATCCAGTGGACCTTCAATCTCAAGGAACTCTGGTGGCACGTTTTCAACGGTCAGCAACGCTGTATCCGTCGATGAAGACGTACCATCAGTCACCTCAAGGGTGACGATCCCCATGTAATCATCCAGCCAGATTATTTCGTAGTAGGAGCCCATGCCCCATTCCGTAAACCCGTCACCAAAATCCCAGCGATACTGCAACGGGTCTGACTCAGGGTCAAAAGAGCCTGAGGCGTCAAACAAAACCGGCATACACTCAGAGCCGACATACGGCCCACCAGCCTCCGCGACAGGGGGATCACCTGCAGCAGAAACTGTCGTCTGAAGACCAACAAAGGTCGCAAGCACCAGCATAGTACTTATGCACACAACTCGTTTTTGCGTTCGAACGAACATCTCTCTACCTCCACCATTTCCTATGAGTATTTCTTTGGCATTCAGAGTATATAAAAATATCATTATAAAATACCAAAATGAGAATCCGCCACTTTGGAGAACTACCCGCAAAAAAGAAAACATACCGATGGTCTGCCGGTTATATATTATATAATATCTAGTATATGAAAGGAGACCAAGGACGACTGGAACCGTACGACGCAGAACAAACCATTTAAGACGATGCTCTCTTCTGAGGTGCTGTGAACATAAAGCACCTTGGAGTCCTGACGATCCTGGCAGCCAGCATCATGTGGGCTGTTGAACCAATCGTGGTGAAACTCTCGTACCAGAACTCTGATTTTCTGCACACCTCAGCGGTCCGCGCAGCAGTCGCCGTTCTCATCGCCTTGGTGTACCTCCTGCTGACAAAAACATCACCGCTCAGAGTAACGAAACAGCAGCTGTCACCCCTGCTGTACATCGCACTCGCTGGGACTCTGGTTGCTGATTTTCTGTACTACGCAGCACTCACCCAGGTGCCCGTGGTCAACGCCGTCATCCTCGGGCACCTCCAGACCATCTTCATCATCGTCCTGGCGTTCTTCTTTTTGAAAAGCGACACCCTCAACCGGTACGACTACCTCGGCATCGCGGTGCTCATCATCTCCGCGGTGCTGGTCACCACCAAGACCTTCGACAACCTTGTTGCCCTTCGGTTCGGCACCATCGGAGATCTCATCGTCCTTGCCGCGACCATCTCCTGGGCGACCTGCTCGATTGTCATGAAGCGGTACATCAACACCATGCACGCAGGGCTGATCACCTTCTACCGGTTCTTCTTCGCAGCCCTCATTTTTGCTGCGTACCTCGGCGTGACTGCATCACTGTCCATCGACAACCTGTACCAAATCCTCGTTGGCGTCATCATCGGCATCGGCACCATCTTGTACTACGAAGGACTCAAACGACTCAAAGCAGCACAGGTCAGCGCCCTGGAGCTCTCCACACCCTTCTTCGCCGCTATCCTTGGGTTCTTCATCCTCAACGAAACCCTCACCCTCCTACAGATCAGCGGCATTCTCCTCCTGTTCCTCGGGGTGTACTTCATCTCAAAAAAAGAACCATGACCGCACGACACCTCACGAGAGAACATCGCAGCAGGACGATGCAGCTGTCGTGCACCTAGTGAGAGATGGAAAACGAATCAAACACCGTGCCATCAGGCTTTATCGCCTCACAGGTCAACGCCGTTGCATTCACGGTCACAGCACAGTAATGAAACGTTTTTTCAGAGTACACCGTCCAGGGGCCTTGCCCGACGTCGTACAACGGAGCACCCCCGCCACCGGTCACAATGTACGTGATGCCATCGACAACACTGCGCTCGTAGTCATGGTCATGCCCATTGAACACGACGTCGACACCAAAGTGCTGTAGGATGGGTGCCCAGATCAGGCGTAAGAGCGTCGCATTCCCATGGTTCCCTGAGCTGTAGAACGGATGATGGAAACACACGATGGTAAACGGCTGACTGTGTGTCTGTAAATCGGAAACAAGCCAGGCCAGCTGCAGCACCCCAAACGCATGCCTCAGGTTCGAATCAAGGCAGACGATGTGAGCAGGGCCGTTATCAAAGGAGTACCACCGCTCGTTGTGAGGCAGGGAAAAGTAGACGAAATACCACAACCCATACCTCTCATGGTTGCCTAACACCGGGTACAATGTACTGTTATGAACAAAGGAGGACGCTGAGAAAAAATCAACCCAGTTCTCCTGATATCGCCCATCATCGACAAGATCACCGGTGCTGATGACAAACAAGGGACGTTGGGCTTCAATCGCCTGGGCAACGAGGGTTGCATTTCTCCACTCATCCCATCCTCCCCGATTGTCACCGTACACCACGAAGTGTACCTCATCCTGCGTCTCTGCTGCTGTAGAAAACGTGTACAGGGCACTCTGCTGTCCATCAGAGACGACCTTGTAGAAGTACTGTGTTGACGCAGCCAGTCCACTCACCAGCACGGTATGAAAGGTGTGTGCAAGGAAGCCTTGTTCACCACTGATCATCCCGACATCCTCAGTCAGTCCCCAGTGCACTTCGTTTCGTGTGGCAGGCGTTGTTGTCTGCCATGACACGAGGCACGAATGCTTCATGGACTGCTGGGTGTACGGACCAAGAACAAAAGAGGAATGCTCAACAACGAGGGAATGCTGAGAGGGATCACTTGCCCCAAAGGCAATGCTAGAACCCACGCATACCAACACAATCCCGACACACGCCATAGGCAGTACCAGTGTCTGTTTCATTCGAACTCCCCGATGCAATCGACATTCTTCTAGAAAGGACAGATTTATATAAACGTTTTGAACATAAAAAAAGGCGGTAGGCTAGAGACAGTGTCGTATCGCAGCAACAAACCTCAGGACGTCATCCCGCTGTGTCGTAAACGAGCACATCAGCCGTACTTCACAGGTCCGCTCGTTGAACCGGTGGAAGTAGTACTGCTTGTGCAGCGTACGGATACACTCATTTGGAATGATAGCGAACACCATGTTGGCCTCCACCTTCTGCGTCACCTGCACCCCGCTCTTCCGTAGCTCGGAGGCAAGCAACCGTGCCATCGCATTCGCATGCTCCGCGTTGCGCAACCAGAGGTCATCAGAGAGAAACGCAGAGAACTGCGCAGCGATGTACCGCATCTTACTGGCCAGCTGCATCCCCTGCTTGCGGATGAACGGAAACTCCTTCGCATGCTTCGGGTTGAAGAACACCACGGACTCCCCGCACAGCATCCCGTTCTTCGTCCCGCCAAACGACAGCACATCCACCCCTGCTTTGCCTGAGATATCTGCAAGACCACGTTTCAGGAACGCAGCAGCGTTACACAACCGCGCACCATCCATGTGCAGCAGCAGGTCATGCCCATGGGCAAACTCAGCAAGCCGCGAAACCTCTGCTGGCCGGTACACCGTCCCTCGCTCTGTCGCCTGTGTGATGGAAATCACCCGTGGCTGTGCCATGTGCTGGTCACCAACGCCAATGACGTACGGCTCTACCAGGTCAACCGTCAACTTCCCATCTGGAGTAGGAATATTAACGAGTTTACAGCCGATGAACTGCTCTGGGCCACAGCACTCATGCACGGTGAGATGCGCAGTCTCCGCGCACAGCACCGATTGAAATGAGTTCATCACTGCCTTCAACCCTAGGATGTTTGTTGCGGTGCCGTTGTACATGAAAAACACCTCAGCATCTTTTCCAAATACCTTCTTCATCGCTGTGACAGCCTGCTCTGTGTACTGGTCAGCCCCGTACGCAATCGTGTACCCTTCATTAACATCTGAGAGGGCTGTGAGAATCGCTGGGTGCACACCAGAGTGGTTATCGCTTCCAAACGCAACATTCAACGCCATGCAGGCATCAAGCATCACAGGTTATAAAAAATCTTCTCTCCAGAGAAGCCAGAAAAAAAAGAAAAAAAAAAGAATGGTGGAAAGCAGTAGTCACCCTGTGGCTTAGAATCGTCGTGGCGGCCGATGCTTCTGATAGCAGTCTCGGCAGTACACGGGTTTTGAGCCATCGGGTTTAAAGGGAACTTCGCACTCTTTTCCACAATCAGCACAGGTTGCTTTATGCATCTCTCGGGGTCCGCCCCCGAAACGACCACGTCTATCATCTCTATACATTCTTCTTACTTCCTATAGTGTTTGGAAGCGGATATGACCGATGTAGTATTTAATATTATACTCGACAGGGGCGAAAGTAAAAACCCACACTGGCCGATACGGAATCCAGGAGTGACGATGGAAAAAAGCAGCCCCGGGCGGATTTGAACCGCCGACGTTGGCTCCAAAGGCCAAAATGTTGCCACTACACCACGGGGCTATGCCTTGTTACCGGGATTCTTTGATTTTATTTAAGCGTATGCTTTCCACAGATCCGCCTACGTTTTCTGACTTGCCTTCTGCTTCTTCACCCAGCTGTCACGCAGCTCAACGGTGCGATTGAACACCAGATGCTGCGGTGTCGTCTCAGGGTCGACACAGAAGTAGCCGAGACGCTCAAACTGCAGGCGATCTGAACTCTTGAGTGCTTGTACCGCAGGTTCAACCTTGCAGTCCGACAGCACCTCAAGGGATGTGGGGTTGAGGAACTGCTTGAAGTCTCTACCTTTCTCCCCTGCAGGATCCTTGATGGTGAACAGGCGGTCGTACAAACGCACCTCAGCAGTCACCGCCTGGTCAGCTGACACCCAGTGAATCGTGGATTTCACCTTCCGACCATCAGGGGCGTAGCCTCCTTTTGTCGCCGGATCATACGTACAGTGCAGCTCCACGACCTTGCCGTCCTTTTTGACCACGTTGGTGCATTTGATGAAGTACGCATAGCGGAGTCGCACCTCACGACCAGGAGCAAGACGGTAGAAATCCTTGGGCGGGTTCTCCATGAAGTCATCCTGCTCAATGTACAGCACCTTTGAGAAGGGGATCTTCCGAGACCCCATCGACGGGTCCTCGGGATTATTGACTGCGTCGAGCTCCTCAGTTCGTCCTTCAGGGTAGTTCTCAAGCACCACTTTCAACGGGCGCAGGACCCCCATGAAACGAGGAGCAGTCTTATTGAGATCCTCACGGACACAGTACTCTAAGAACTCGAAGTCCACCATGCTGTTGAACTTGGCAACACCAATCCGTTTACAGAAGGTGCGAATCGAGGATGGCGAGTACCCACGGCGGCGCATGCCACTGATCGTCGGCAGACGGGGATCATCCCACCCTGCGACCAATCCCTCGTCCACGAGCTGCAGCAGCAGCCGCTTGCTCATCACCGTGAAGGTGAGGTTCAAGCGTGCGAACTCTATCTGCTGCGGATGGTACACACCCAGGGCGTCTAAAAACCAGTCATATAACGGCCGGTGGTTCTCAAACTCCAGGGTACAAATCGAATGCGTGATCCGCTCAATAGAATCCTCCAGGCCATGGGCCCAGTCGTACATCGGGTAGATACACCACTCATCTCCGGTGTTATGATGGGTAGCATGCAGGATGCGGTACATGATAGGGTCCCGCATGTTGAGGTTCGGATGGCTCATGTCGATCTTCGCACGCAGCACTTTTTGGCCATCGGCGAACACCCCTGCCTTCATGCCTTCGAACAAGTCAAGATTCTCTTGGACGGTTCGGTCGCGGTACAGGCTGTTCGTCCCCGGCGTAGTGAGATTGCCTCTCGTTTCTGCGATTTTATCGGCGGTTTGGTCGTCGACGTAGGCCTTCTCTGCTTTGATGAGTTGGACAGCATACTCATACATTTGTTGAAAATAATCAGAAGCAAAAAACAACCGGTCCTCCCAGTCGAACCCCAGCCATTTGACGTTGTCCTTGATGGACTGGACGTACTCCTCTTCTTCTTTTGCTGGGTTGGTGTCATCAAACCGCAGGTTGCACAGGCCTTTGTAGTCCTGCGCGATCCCAAAGTTCAGACAAATAGACTTCGCATGACCAATGTGTAGGTACCCGTTCGGCTCAGGGGGAAACCTGGTGTGCACACGACCCTGATACTTGTTGGTTCTCAAATCATCATCAATGATGTCGCGTATGAAATCCTTACTGACTGTCTCTGCGTCCTGCATGATTCCTCCTCATGGCACAGACAGCCCCGACCAGATTCGAACTGGTGTCTAGAGATCCAGAGTCTCTTGTGCTAACCGCTGCACTACGGGGCTACACCCAGGGTACATGAAACCAGGAAGAGAAAACGCGTCATATATAACTTTTCATCACTACAGGCTACTCCTTGGTACCACTAAAAGTTCTTAAGGATATCTGACGTTCGTATTCCCTTGAAAGACCCACGGTGAGAAAAATATTTATATAATATATATCTAGTATCTATCATAATTGTCTGATATGGGGAAATCCTATGAACAAACATCTCTGCTTTATTGTCGGTATGTTGATGATAGCTCCCTTGTTAACCACAACAGGTGCACACCCCCAAGCATCCACACCAGGGTCTGCGAACTCAGGGGCAGCACCGTTGACCTTTTTTCAAGTTGATTTCCTCTACAGTGAGTCAACTGTACTGAACTCCAACTGGGGATGCCTCGTCGTTGATATCAACCTGTTCCTTGAGCAGGTGAGCCGCGAGGAAGGCTTCCTCAATATCATGACCGATAAAGGATGGGTAGTGCAGAACCACTTCATCAACAAGGTGGCTGGTCACACAAAACTTGCCATCGAATTCGCTTTAGGAAATCCGGTGGGAACCGATGTCACGTCGCTCTCCTTGTATAGAGAGTTCTCTGCACATCCTCTGGTCAGCTTTGATGATGGCCCCCGTGATGTCTTCCCGGTTGATGACATGATCATTAACGCCGAGGGCGCAGGAGAGAGCTGGACGACCCAGATGGAGACACCGATGTCGCTGCTCACCTTCGAAGCCAACATGCCGACGTTCAACTACACCAAGCCGCTTCAGCCGGGTGAAAACGTGCAGTGCGCTGCGGGTCAATGTTGGCCGATGGCTGTGGCCAATAGCCTGCAGTACCTGGAGAATAACTACATGAACATTATCATCCCCCATGATCACATCCCCGGGTTGAAGGGGGATACCAGTCTCGTCGGTCAACTCGACACCTACAGCGACCGGAACGTAGTGAATAGGACAGAGGGAGGCGGACGCAATAACCTGCAGATGATTCAGGGGAAATTCGAGTATTTAGATTCCATCGGCATGGGATCTAAGATCGTACATCGCCACCAGGGACACCACGGTGGCATTACTCCGGGGGACATCACTCATGCGGGGATCACCTCATATGATGAGAGCGTCAACGGCAACGTGACCTTTAACTGGCTGTACGCACAGCTCAAGAACTGCTCTGATGTGGAGATAGGGTACTTCAGAGACGGTGGTGGTGGCCATGCGATCCGGGTGATCGGCTGTGGGAAAACCATGGGTCAGCCATGGATCCGCTACATCCATGATTCCATGCAGACGAATTCTGACCCGACTGATATGTACGGGCTGACTGAGGTGCAGGTGTACGTCACTGACCTTGATGGCGACGGGATCATGAACGTTGGCTCAGAGTCACGGGAAATCGGGTTTGCGTTGGCTGAGACTGGCAAAGCAATCGGGACTGGTACATGGACTGGCGGGATTGGCCTTGCGGTGGATGTCATCAACTTCGGCCCGCTGGTGATTGATGATCTTCCCTGGTCGATTGCGATACAGGCGCCACTGATGTTCTTTGGTGAGTTTTCTGAGGGAAACATCGATCTGCCACCACACGAGACGGTACAAGTAAAAACTATGGTGCCGTTTGGGCTGGGGTTTGCAGATCTGAGAATCACCGCAGGTGAGCTGCAGGTTACCCGACGAGGATTCGTCTTTGGCCCGTTTGTCATTCCACTCAAGGAAACATAAAAAAAAAAAAAAAAAAAAAAAAACTGTTTTTTTT